>JAEHCK010000005.1 GCA_020696345.1 Thermoplasmata archaeon
AAAAAAAATAGAAAAGCGCAAACCCAGTTAATGCAAATAAAAATAACCATGGTTCATTTAATTTCATTTTTTCAAGATCCACCACCCAGTCGCATGCAAGAAATGACATGAACAAAACTGTTATGGGTATTATATTTATCAATAGAATAAATGATCCATGGCCAAACTCGAGTATGATCTGGCATTCTATGAGTGCAAGGCCAATCAGACCAAGAGCAATCCAGAAATAATTTGGTACTTTCCTGGTTCTGATATCTAATACCGAGGCACAACCAAGCACTAGAATGGTCAGCAACAATCGGAAAATGTTCAAAAATAATAACCAATCCATGATAATCTATATTCTTCATAAATTCACCAATATTTATATTTGCCTATTTCTACCAGTAATAATTTAACTTTAAAATCATTAAATTAATCAATTTCAACTTGTTTTAAGTTTTATTTATATCGTGTATTTGGCTTAACAAAATCTTAACATTTAAATATCTTAATTATGATATCTAAAAAAATAGAAAATTTCAAATATAAATGGTGCCAATTATGTTTCGTGATTCTTTAGAGGGGTTGGATAATGTAATTGATTCAGAGATACCTCCAGAGTCAATTATTCTTATTGCTGGATCACCTGGTTCACTTAAATCGGGTTTGACTTTTAATATGATTTCAAACCATTTAAAATCGCATCCTGATGAATTTGGGATATATATAACACTCGAAGAGACCACTGAAAGCCATTTAAAGAACATGCAATCACTGGGCATTGAGCTTGCAGATAATCTATTGATCTCGGATTATACCGATATTCGTGAGCGTTTTGAGGAAAAAGAGAAACCACCAAATATCATTCAGATGATCAATGCGGTCCTGGAATTTTTTAAGCACGAGAAAGGTGAGAAATTTACCGTTTTCGCCATGGATTCGCTAAATGCCATGTATTCTCTCATGGATGTCGAGAACTTGCGTATTAAAATATTTCATTTCTTCAAGATACTTCGAGAAAAGGAGCTAACCTCCATCGTGATCGTGGAGATTCCTCAATTCACGGTTAGACCGGGTTTCGGTAAAAAGTTCAATGAAGGGTTTTTGGTAGACGGGTTGATCAGAACTGGTGAGATAGAATCACAGCAGGATGTAATGTTATATATGCAGATAAAAAAGATGCGCGCTACACGCCACAGCAGAAAGAGGCACTTGATGGAGATAGGTGAGAAAGGAATATCGATCCTGGGGCCAATATTTACTTAGATATAAAAAAAATGAATATTACGATCAATTATTGGGATGATGATCATTAATCGACCACCATTATTACGACCACTAAGATCATTTAATAAATAAAATCGTTTGGGGAAGGGTGACCGTTTCGATTAGTTATCGATGGTAAGCACTTGGAGAGGGGTGTAAAATGGATAAGTTAATGCTTACAGGTCTAGAGTCTAAAGAGTCAAGAGTCTAGAGAGTCGAGAATTTGGGGGCTTAGAGTGTTATAAGCAGTTATTGGTATGATCTATTTAAAGTGAAAGAGATGTTGTTGGAACTTTTCACTTTCAAAATTTGGAAAAGTCGAAGAGTTTTCCAATGTAGAATAATTTTTCTCAGGAAAATTGTTCAAATTTCCAATTTTCAATATCCTCAACATTAGCACTTCACCCATTACCCCTCCACCAACGATTATAAACAATAATTCATTGAAGTGGTCCCCAAACGATTGCCAGCGATCATTACTTAGAGTGGTCCCCTTTCCGCAGACGTCCCAAGTTTTCAATGCAAAATAACATTTATTACAAATATCTGGAACATCGTGGGCAATACCAACGATATACACTGGGATAATATATTAATTCGTTTCGACAGTAAGGGCAATATTGAATATTACTGTTATCTAGTATCCTTTTTTCATAATCCTTAAAATGTGATCTGGGTTCTCTTTCGCTACCTTTGCCACCTTTATATGTATTGTATGGTTGATAACTGATGTGGTCTCCCATATTCTTTTTACCAAACATCCATTTATGGAGATTTTCGAAAATGATATTAACATATACACTGAAATAGATCAATCCCGAGGCGAACCAAAATAAGAACATTAAGCCCAAGAGCAGGCCCACAATTATCAAAATTCCTAGATTACCTCCAAGAAATGATAATATCATGAACATGTAATTAAATAAGAAATGAAGGATTATCGCCGTGTGAATGCCTTTTTTTACGAATAGATAACCAAATCCAAGCCCCGCAGCAGAAGCTGGCAAGACCTTCCACAAACCCCAACCCGGATAATGAGCGAAGCCGAATAATACCGATGAGAATACTATGAGAACGATCGTAACGTTTTCGATCTTAAAACCACCGCCGATCAAGTATCTATGGATCTTGGTTGTGCGTTTTCGTATAAATTGATCGTAAGCCAAAAGCGGCAGGCCTATGTAAAGGGTTCTTGTAAAGATCTCTTCGGCCACCGATGCATTCGCTAAATAGAAAAACGGCTCCCAGGTTTCGGGCGCCTCGCCTGACGTGGCTGACCCCAATGAGATACCCATGATTAATAATAGGATCATGACCACTAATTGGAAAAAAAGTAATGCGAAGAATAATTGTGCGATGATTATGAAAGAATTATCTGATTTTGATGGTGGTGGGCGAATCTTCCTGACAGATCGATTGATGATCTTGATGAACTTGGAACCCTCACTCCTAATTAACCAGGCTACAGATAATATTATGGCTGAAACTATGAACACATACCATATGGCCAATACTATACCTGAAATGTTCATTCCATACACAAAATTTGGCCAGGGATAAAGAAATACTACAATGGCTTCACTGGTAGGTATATCAGGATATGCTATGACCAAACCCATAATTAACATTATTATGTTTATCGCCAAAATTATCCCCAAAAAAAGGTAAGATGGTAAAACCACAAGACCTGCTAGTGTATGTTTAACATCCGATCGTGGTTGTGGGGGATAGTAATGTGGGTATGGCTGTGGGTATGGGTATGGGTAATTGTATGGATATGGATAAGGATAGGGGTATGGTGGATAATAAGAATAGGAATAAGGATCATAATGAGGATCTGGATAATTATGTGTTACTTTGGTATGCAGTTGCTTTTTCACTCGTTTCCGGTCAGGTGGCGATCTCGTAGTTTTATCTCTTAATGGATACCCGCAATTTTGGCAATATTTTTCGTTGACTGAACGAACGGTATCACAATTCCTGCAATATTTTGACATTCTTAACTGAATAAATTGTCAATGTATATAAATTAACTGCACTCTTGCGTTTTGATTTGGATGTATGATGGTGAATCGTGGTCGAGCTGAATTTATGATGGACAGATACCGGGCTGAAATTGTGATGAACAGATACCAGGCTGAATTGATGCTGAACAGATACCAGGCTGAGTTTATGCTGAACAGATACCGTGCTGGGTTGATGCTGAGTTGATTCCAGGATTTGTCTTTAAAACTAGGTTTCAATTAATCAACAATCAATAAAGGCTACAAAATAGCAATATAACAGCTTGTCATGATAAAACACAAAAGTAATGTAATAATAAGTATAATAGTTACACAACTGTTCCAATCTCTTTATATCAGATTCTATACCTATATTACATAATGGAGAGAAAAGTATAATATGACTTTCACCTATAAATTAATAAATGGGATCATGAATCATGAAATAATTAAAATATTTTGGTAAATGGAGAAAGAAGGTCAATAAATGTCTGGCCAGAAATCCTTTAAAGTTGTAGAGATCATCTGTATTTTACTAATTTTAATATTATTGTTTTCAGGGTTCAACCTATTTCTGATTTCTGATGACATACACAAAACCCCAATAATTGAACCTGAAGCACTAATTCAACAAACCAACCCTGACCGATCTGATCAGCCTGATCAGGTTGATACATTATGGCATGAGATCTTCAATAATTCAGATAATATTAAACAGCGGTCAACCAGTCGTGGCAATGACAGCTATGATCACGATCTGGCTATAAAAAGTGTTAAGATACAATATCCCGGTTTTTTACCCTGGTATGTTTTTTATATGGCAGGTGAGATCGGTGAGCCATCTGTCTTTTCCGTTACAATTGAAAATATTGGAAATAAACATGTCGAATATAACACAGCATCGATGACAATTAACTTAACAGATTATTTTGGTTATTCGAGCTGGGAACGCAAGGACTACATAGGCCATCTTCAACCAGGCAATGAATTAACCCTAAATTTCACATGGATACCAACATATTCAAATAGTTTCAACCTTACTTGCAATATCTCATTTGAAGGTGATCAAAATCAGTCCAATAATATTGGTAGGGTGTTTTATTTGTTCACCAATAAATGGACCGATGATTTTGAGGATGGTACCATTGACGATTGGACAGGTAATAAAGATGCTTTGGCGTGGCATTTAACATCGACCATCGAAAATGACCCAAACCCAAATGCTCATACATCTTCATACGCACTTTATCATGGTTTGGAAGATGGTATTACCGATGATTATGGTGAAAAGAACAATATTGAAATAATTACCCCGGAGATCGATCTTAGGCGTTTTGAAAAAGGGGCGTTTTTGAACTTCAAATTCTTTGGCGATTCTACTAATAATAAGGATAAATTTACCATTAAAGGTTATAAAAATGCTGAACAAAAATGGGAAACGATAAATATTGAATTTTCGGGTGGTAAAACTATAAATGGATCTGGTCTGCCAGATTGGAATGTTTGGCAATCTGGTGTTTATATTGGTATCTCCATCGGGTCGTACAAAGGTGAAATAACTCGATTTAAGATACAATGGGAATCTGATCAAACACCCGAAGAAAAAACCGGGTTCTACTTTGATGACTTTATTATATATGGCTACGAGCGGCCATTACCAGATCTTGATGTGGGTATTGAAAGTATTCAAGTACTACCATCTGATAAACCGATACTTGCTGGAACTGAATTCACGATCTTGGCCAATATCACGAATTATGGTCGTGAACCGGTATCAAATTTACATGCCGATTTGTCTGTTAAAGATTTTAGCGGTCGCTCACAAGTTTCCACTCAATTCTCGGACAATACCATTGGTAAATTACTCCCGGGGAAATCCGAGTTTGTATATTGGACAATAATCCCAAGTGTGAGCGGTATATATTATTTCAACATCTCTCTCGATCTGGATTCGGATAAATACCCCCAAAATAACTTTATTACCTTGGAAGCCGTGGAAGTGGTCAAATATTACAATTCTTTCGAGATCACTGATGTTGATAATGATTGGTTACCCCAGGGAAATTGGGAAAAGACAAATGTAACAAACGACCCATACCCCGATGACCACACCAGGACAACCGCATGGTTAGTGGGAAAAGCTGATGGAAATACAAAAACCCAAAACATCTCCAGCATACTTTATTCACCGGTCATAGACCTGGAAGGTGCAAGAACCAACCCACTTTACAAAAGCGAGCAGATCGAAATCAGTTTCAATTGGTTGGACCGAGGGTCTGCAGAGGCAAAACTTTATGTGGAATACGCGATCGATAATTCTGATAACTGGGCGATATTATCAGGCTATGGCCCGTCAAGTTCTGCGGGCATTATTACCGGCAAGGGTTCGGATACATGGCATTCTTGGAAGGCTTTGGACAATACCGAGTTGTTCGGGCACCATGTTCAACTTAGGTGGCGTTTGGAAACCGAATCCGAACCAAGTCAGGATTTTAGTTATTATATTGATGATTTTGAGGTCTGGGTGGTGCAAGAGGATTTTGGCAGACCCGAGATCGTAGATTGTAAGGCGACTCCCGATTCGATAATCAACGATGATCGAGACAAGGTGGAGGTCTCGTGTGAGGTAATAGGATATGTAGCTCCCATTGGTGAAGTATTCATTGATATGGAGCCAATAGGCGGACCTAAAAAACAAGCCATGAATGAGAATACAAATCGTTTTGATGTTTTGCAAGGTTATTATGTGTATGATTATAATTTAACACTATCTGTCCCACCAACCATACCTGAAGGAGATCATATTTTAACAATAACTGCATTGGATACAGCTGGGAGATCTGATAAAAATTATGTTAAACTCCAGGTTCGCGAGAACCTGGCACCAAAGATCGTTGAACATACTCCAATAAATTCAACCTTGATCGTTTTTGAAAACGAGATCGTGAAATTTAGCATTGATGCTTTTGACCTAGAAGATCTGACCGATCTGGACTATGAATGGTATGTGAATGATTCTAAGATCGACAATTGGAATAGAGATCATTTTGTCTTTATTACCGATTATCACGGTATGTACTCGGCCGGGAGTTATATTTTAGAAGTTGTAGTATTGGATCATGGTAGGCCCAATAAGACCGACAGATTCCAGTGGCAGATCTCGGTTCTCGATATACTTCCTGATTTTGAGATACGTACTAATGAGATAAGTTTATCACGAAAAAATGTCACTTTAAATGATACCGTGGAAATAGAGATACTGGCACATAATCTACAACCACCCACCGAAAAAAACATCACAATCCATTTCATACAACAAAGTACAAACATTTCCATACCGGACTTTGTGTTTGCAATATATGATCTGGATACACTTCAGGGTAACGGCCAAAAATTCGTTACCACCACCTGGAAGGCGGACCTATCGTGTAATTATCTAAAGATCTGGATCGATCCCGAGGACGCCATACGTGAATTGAACGAGGAGAATAATTATGCAGTGATCAAGATCAATGTGTCACTGCCCTCAGTAAACCCACCCGATCCGGAACCTTCGGAAAATGATACAACCACAAAGGTAAAAGTGAATTATTTTTATTATATACTGGCCACCGGTGTTACGATCTCGATCTTGTCACTTTTCATAGCTGTTGGTACTGAAATTGGCAATTATCGTTTGTACCTGATGGTGGCGCCATTATATTCACGTATAACTGGCAATAAGATCCTGGAACACGAATTACGCTCGAAGATATATATGCACATCCGTACCCATCCAGGTGACCATTACAGGTCTATCATGATGAAACTTAATATAAAGAACGGCACCCTGGTGCACCATCTGGCCCGACTCGAGCATGAGGAGTTGATCAAATCCGAGCGTGACGGATATTACAAACGGTTCTACCCGGTTGGGATGAAAATTCCCAGATCTGAAGTCAGTATGTATTACCCGGACGGCATGGCAACATACAATATCGGCGAGCACCAGGTGAGCGATATCCAGATACGGATCATAAACGCAATACGAAAACACCAGGGTTTAACCCAAAAGGAGATAGCGATTAAAGTAAAGGAGAGCCGACGGGTGGTTAATTACCATATCAAATTATTAATGCAACATGAGATCATCAAGGTTGTAAAGGTCGGCCGCACAACACAGTGTTACACCGTAGAAAAGGTTTCGTAATGTTACCCTTGTAAAAATCCTCCTACAATAAGGATGAATAAGATTACCCCAAAAACTATCATGATCCAACTAAAAATAAGAGCATAAGTCAAGTACATATGTAGTTTGGCCTTTTTATCGGGTGAATCGAACACCTGGTCAAACCAATTATCGGTCCTGCGCATGGTTGATTAGATTGAATATCTAATAAATAAATGTTAAGATAGTACATAAATTATTTATTCTTTCATAAATATTAGTGTAAACAGCGATTTATACCATAAATATTAAAATAGTAAGTCATATTCAGAAATAATAATAAAGATCATATTATCCTTGGGGGATATAGATGACACCACCTCAACAAACAACATCATCATCAACAACGGACCCGATGAGAATGAAAATGGAGCTTAAACGGGCAAAGCAAGAAGAAAAAATGAAAAAAAAGCAGCAAAAGCGCGAGAAAAAAATGCTTAAAGCTGAAAAAAAGCGCCAAAAAAAAGAGGAAAAACTACGTGCAAAATTAGCTGCGAGAGGCATCAAATTACCTCCAAAAGCAGAAAAAAAGGTCGACTCCGCAGCACCGTCAACATCAATATCAACATCAAAATCTGCCATATCCGAAGGCGAGCAGATAGCTGAGGCGGAAATAATTAGACCTGCCGATGTATGGGAACCGAAGAGTGCGAAAAAAATTGACGATATCCAGAAACACATCGACCGTATGGACCAAAAAAGTGTAAAGTCGTTGAAAGAACGATATAAAGATCGATATGGTGAAGACCTGGATGTACCTGATATTTACAATATAAACAAGACTATAGCGGTGGAGAGCGCCGAAGAAACTGGCGAGCTTGAAAAACTTACGGGCGAAACAACCACGACACCATCATCAGGTGTTGGTTCCGGGGCCGATGCTAAAGAGAAATCACGTTTTGGTTTTGGTGGAAAAGCGAAGAAAACAGAAAAAAAAGAAAAGGTCAAGATCGACCGGCCATTACGCTTTCTAGACTATCGCACACCCTTATATCTTCGTGACAAATACGGAACGGACGCTGGTGGCGGCAAACGAGCTGGATTAACACTTGTGGATATTATACATAACATTATTTTTACAATTATTATTGTCAAGATCATTACAACTATTGTTTATGTAGTAAAAGATAACCGCGAGCGGAAATTTATTGAATCGATGCAAGAACAATCGGCTCAGCCACAGACAACCACATGAAAAAAATGTTACATTTGCTGAAAAATGAAAAATATACCGTAAAAGATATAAATGAAAAAGAATGATAAAATAAGTGTGGATTTACTATGGATAATAATAATAAGTCAAAATTCAATTGGAAGGATAAACGATTGATCGGATTAGTAGGTCTGCTTTTGCTTTTAGCCGGAATTGGCGCACTGGTTTTCATGCCTATAGAGGCAGAAAAAGAGTTCGAATATAAACCCACACTTACACTACCTGAAGATTACATGATCTTCGTTGACGAACCTCAGAACCAGGAGGACATGACATTCATTGCTGCATTATCGTGCCTGGCGGTACATAACGGTTATAATCCAATGTTCGTATTGGACTCCGGCAAACTGGACCAACATCAGCTCTGGGCAATTCAACACATGGATAATAATAATGTTCCAAAACTGGTGTTTACAAAAAACGAATCAACGGTAAATAACCTGCGCCAGCAACTTGGTGAGATCGCGGATGAGAATGTCTTCATACCAACCTCAACAGCTCTTGCACGGTTCATAGGTTACGATGGTTATATAAGCGTAGGTTCATACCAAGAGGCCCTTTGGGTCGCACCACTGGCAAAGATCGAAAATAAAGTTATGATAATTGGTAAAAGCACTTATAATAGCCAGGAGTCGGTCTGGGATAAAATATATTCTCACGGTATAACTGCAAATTATATCATCGCCACAAACCCTTATGATTTTGATACCACCACATTAGGCAAGTATTCACCTGTATACAATAATTATGATAATAAATATCATGTACCTGCATTATCGGTTCTGGCCGCCGAGTTAGCAGCGTACCATGATGCTTATGTGATCACCGATATCGAGCCCAGTACGGAGCGTGTATTTACCTGGGCAAGCGATAGAACCGTGGATGAGAATTATTGGAACGATATTTATAAATTAAATTCACGAGCCATCGGAACCTATTTACTAATTAAAAATGTCAGTGCCAGATACGGTCCTGCAGAATATATTGCCATTATAGGCAGTGCCGCCGCAGTGCCGCAGTTCCAGATGCCAGGAAACGGCGATGGTGACGTACTGGTCAATTCGGATTGCATGTTTGGGTTCTTGGATGATGATATATTTACACAGGATGCAGCCGTTGGTCGGGTCATTAACATGAATCTACCGGCCGCCTCAAACCAGCTGGCGAAAACATTAGCGTACGAACACCTGGTAAGTGATGTCCATGTTAATTACAGTGATCTAGCTGGTGGTCCAAAGGATGTCAATTGGCGTGAACATGGGGCATCGTTCAGCGGGTATCAGATCACTTATCAGCGTCTGCAGGCTACACCAGCTCGCTGGATCTGCGAGGATTATGAGGACGAGGGCATGGAATATGAGTATATGGGCCCCTCTGGTTCGGGTGAGCTGATCGGTGACGGTGTCAAAAACAGCGACGAGCAGGATATCGGCACGATCTGTGAGGCGTCCGGCTTTGTCGCGTACCGCGGTCATGGCAGCGATTACGGGTCATTGTACAGCCTTAGAGTGTATACCGATCGTGAATCGGGCATGCTAAGCTCCGAACAGGCGGCAGAATTGGATCTGCCACCGCAGGTGGCATTCTTCGTCTCATGCATGAATGCCAAGATACACGGCACCGGGTTTGGTGCGGATGCGAGCGATGCGGAATTCGAACGGCTGTTCGGTATGAACTATCTGTATGGTGGCGCCTTGGCGGTTGGCGGCGCAACCGAGGTGAGCTACAGTAATATGGGTCAAGACATCGATGCGCTCTGGGCCAGATATGGTGCGGGGGTCCTGCATGATGATAACCATCACTGGGACCTGAACGATGCATGGTATGCGTTCTTCTGGGATGGTCTATTGAACCATGAGGACGAGTACGGCTCGGTTGGTAAGGCGTTGCAGTGGGCCGAGAACAGATATATCAAATACCATGAGGACGAGGTAACACCTTTCGTGTGGACCGATGATGACAATTTGGGGGCACACTGGAAAGAGGTCACGATGTTCGTGGTCTACGGCGACCCGGCATTCAACCCGAACTTGACCTTACCCGGGGCAAACAGTTTCGATCCCTGGAACAATGGCGAAGAGGATGGAGTGTAGACATTCGGCCAAGCCTTCGGCTGACCACTATGATCATTTAATAAACAGAATCGTTTGGTGAGGGGAGACCCTTTCGATTAATTATTGATGGTAAGCACTTGGAGAGGGGGGATCGCTGATTGGATATAACAAATAATTTCTTCTCCAATTTAATAATCGTATCTTCTTCTCGGCGGTCTTCTTGGCGGTGGCGGGCGACCACCTTGATCATAATCATATCCTCCTCTTCTACGTGGTGGTGATGGTCGTGGAGGTGGCCGTTGTGGCCTTTGTTGGGATTGATCATAACCACCATGATCCCGACGAAGCGGCGCTTGTCGATCATAATCCTCTCGGCCCATTGGTCTTGCCTGACCATAGTCACGTACACCATCTTGTCGTGGTGGCGGCGGTGGCGCTGATGCTGAAGCCGATGGTTCCAAGCCCAGATAATCATCACTACCATATCGCCGTCGTCGATGTGCATCATCCTTGCCCATGGAATATGCAATTTGACCTACTACCAGTGTGATCAATGGCACGAATATCAACCAGAAACCCATTCCCGGACCCCATTCCACCTCATAGTCTATTTTATTATCATCATCATCGTATTTATCACCCTTACCCGTGGCTAAAAATTCGCCATTGTAGGTAAATTTCTCGCTGTCTTTATCATCGCCCCACATGGTATCGAATTGTTTTTCTAAAGCTGGTGGTAGGCTAAGATAGAAATAGATCGGGATCAAGAGTATGAATATTATTGCGAGGATCAGGAAGATCATTCCGATACTGTGCGGCAGCTTTCCGATCGCCACAATCGGTATTAATGCTACTGCAATAATTATAAAGACCATAGATATGAGGTTCAGATAATACGTATTATCCATCACTTCTTTTACTTCTTTGGTTTCGTTTCTTACTTCCACGTCATCGTAGGAATGACTCATTTTATAGCTGGTATTTCCTATTTTCATTTCAGATTCAATATTTTCAAGATCGTAGGTCAGCACTAACTCCTCAGAGACACCAGTACCTTCATTTTTTGCAGTGTAATCGATCGAATACCATGGATAGGACATGAAAACGAATAAAAATATCAGTGCAACAACTGCGATCACCATACCTGCAATGCACTTATATGATACTGGTGGTTTATATCCTATTGCTGGTGATGTCGGTGGGCCGCGTGACATGGATTCCGGTGGTGGTGGTGCACGTCCATAATCCGGACCAGCGGGTTGGTATCTATTTTCAATGGGATATTGCTCATACCCGTAAGAATCTCTTTGATTGTATGGATGGTCATCGTACAAGGTATACACTCTCTCTTTATCAGAAATACTAAACTCGTTTAAAATCTTTATGATTATAATTGAAATTTTTTAACAATTTTAATATACGGCCCAAAACATCACCCTACTAATAAAAAATTGCTTCGCAAAGTGAATGATAATTAACGCAATTTTTTATAAATTTAAAGATCAATGGTGAAGATATTGGCCCAAGTATCATCTTTAGAAGAGGCGATTCGGAAATTTGCATTACAAAATGCACTGTTTCATCATGGCAAAGCAGAATCGAAAGCAGTCTTGGGCAAGATATTGGCCAAGCACCCAGAAGCCCGGGCATCGGTAAAGTCACTCATTTTGGAAATAAATGGAATTGTTGATGAGATCAATTTAAGATCGGAAGCGAAACAAACATCTGACCTGGAATTACTCGCACCGGAATTGTTACACAAGAAAAAGCATGAGAAGCATATGGTACTACCAGAACTACCAAACATTGATACCGCAAAAACAGTAGTGATGCGTTTTGCCCCCGGTCCGTCAGGACCGTTACATCTTGGTCATACCAGGGCAATTATCTTAAATAATGAATATGTAAAACGATACTCCGGGAAGTTCATTGTTCGATTCGAAGACACAAACCCGCAGAATATCGCACCTGAAGCGTATGATATGATCATCGATGACCTTGCTTGGTTGGGTGTACAGTATCACGAACAATATAAACAGAGCGACCGCTTCGACATATATTATGAATTGGCCAAGAAACTTCTTGAACAAGGCCATGCCTATATTTGCACATGTCCGGTTGAGCAATGGCGAAACTTGAAAAACAACCAACAGGCCTGCCCCGACCGCGACCTTTTAGTTTCTGAACAACTTGAACGCTGGACTCGGATGTTGGCAAGAGAATATGATCCTGGTATGGCGTCTTTGGTTGTCAAAACAGACTTAGCCCATTCAAACCCCGCGGTACGTGATTTTGTTGGCATGCGCATGGTCGCTCAACCACATCCGTTGACCGGTGACAAGTATTATGTGTATCCAACATACAATTTATCGGTAGCCATTGACGATCATCTAATGGGAATTACCCATATACTACGCGGAAAAGACCATTTTAATAACACTCATCGCCAGAAATATATCTATGATTATTTTGGTTGGCCAACACCAGAATTCTTGCATTATGGCTGGGTATCTTTACCCGATATGATTTTAAAAACCACAACCATAAAGGAAGGTATACGCTCGGGCAAGTATAAGGACTGGGCAGACATACAACTCGGCACACTACAAGCTCTAGCACGGCGTGGAATAGACCCGAATGCAATTCGAAATTATTGGTTGGACGTTGGTATAAAAGAAGTTGATATCGAGTTCTCGTGGCAAACGCTTTACGCATTCAACAAAGTATTGGTAGACAAGCGGGCAAACAGGTATTTCTTTGCCTGGTCACCGGTAATACTGGTGATCACGGGTGCAAGCTCACTGGAAGGTCATGCACCGTTGCACCCCGATGACCCATCACGCGGTATCCGTAAAACTAAGCTGGTTGCAACTGCAACAAATGTTGACGGGGCAGAGACAGATATGGGTATTTGTGTGATGATCTCACGCGAGGACCTAGAAACCATGGCGTCTGGTGATAAATTAAGGTTAAAGGACCTGGGAAACATTGAATTAACCAAAATAGATCTGGAACAGAAAAGTTATGCGAAATATATTGGCAACGATCTGAGCATAATAAAAAAGGGTGTGAAGATCATACATTGGGTGTCATCTAGTGATAATTATCCTATCACCGTGTACCTACCGAACGGCAAGGTTATCAAAGGGTATTGTGAAACGTCTGCAATGGATGACGAGAACAAGATCGTACAATTCGAGCGCTTTGGTTTTGTCAATCTTGGCCGAGAAGATGTGCCAAACCGGTCCGATGACTCGGTAAGAACAGGTCTGGTGGCATGGTTCACACATAAGTAATTTAAAAATATAGATCTTCTCCCGATTTAGATAAAGATAAAAATTATTATATTGAGTTAGAATATAGGGATCAAGGGTTACAATTCAGGGGTCACAATTTAGGTTTTATTTTATATTTCTTTTAATTCAACATTATCCCACTAATGTCCTGACCCCAAAGTTGTGATCCCCGACCCCTAATATTGCCCAAATTCAGAGAAGATGCATTATCACATATTTAAATGAAAACTTCAAATAATAATATAAACTGAAAAAAGATCACACCCAACCGTGTACCTGTTCGTATGTTTCGCTCAAATGCACGCCAGGTTTTCGAATCATCACCCTTTTTCATCACACGATAAGTATCCAGCCATGTTATGATCAGTATGATCTCGAAAATAATGGCGCCCCAGAGATAGAGCCAGCCAAACATCACGGGGAACCCAAACCATCCAAAATAAGAAATTGGAAAAATAGGGATGAACCCCAGGTAGAATAATAATACGATCCATAATGATCGTTCGCGTCCCATGCGCACGGGTGTGGTTTTATATCCTGCCTTTATGTCGCCTTTGATATCACCGGCACACACCATGATCTCCCGGCCGACCTCCATGACTGCGATTGCAATTGCAAGCGGGACCATGCTCACAAGGTCTGTTGGATGTACAGCGATCGCACCCCAGTATGGAATTACACCTACACCAAATGCCACCATCACATGCCCCGTTAAGCCGGTATATTTGCCAACACGATTATAGAGTATTCCAACCAACATAACGATCAATGTCAAAAACCCGCATGGCAGGTTAAGACCATAGGGCAAATATGCCGCATTTGGTTCCAAAGTCAGGGTTGTACAGAAGCTCAATATAACGGCAAGCCCCATTGCCACGATTCCAACGATATTTGCAGTTCTTGGTGCAATTATTCCAATAGGTAACGGTTTCTGAGGTCTGTTTACACGGTCGGATGCCAGATCGGTATAATCGTTATGGACCATAAGCCCTGCGGCAAGTAGGCCCGAAGAAATTATTAAAAGTAAAAATGCGAAAGGATCAAGATAAACATGTTGAGCAAGTGTGACATTCAGCGCACCCACACTAGCACCAAAAATGCTGATGAATACTATAGGGGGCCGCACTACTCTGAACCAAGCTTCGATCTTGTTCATGTTTAAAGTTACAGTATGATAGGATTTAACAGTTGCGGATGATCAAAATTATAAAGGATCCACTCAAATTTATTTTGCCTTTTTTGTTGTTTTCGTAGACTTGGCGGTAGTTGATTTTTTTGTAGTTTTTCCTTTTGTGGTCTTTTTGGGTTTTTTAACGGTTTTGGCTTTTGATGTTGATGTTTTTTTTGCTTTTGTTTTCCCCTTTGCCTTTACCTTTGCCTTAGGTGCTTTGTCAGAGCTTTTTGTTGCATCTGTATCTGCATCTTTCTTTTTATCGGCGGCACTTTTCGTCTCCGATCCCTTTGGCTCTTCTGTCTCTTTTGCACCTTCAACCACACTTTCACTGTCTTCGGTTTCGGGTTTTGGTGGTGTATGAGTAAAACCGCCTTCCGGCACCTCGAGAATTTGCGAACGGCGTATCTCCACACGTTTGATCGGGTAAATTGGTTTACATTCTTTGAAGATCATAGAAGATAATTCACCGGAGAGCATTTGTCGGATGAACTCGCTCGCGATTTTATCGCCGGCCTGCCTTTCAACTACATTTTTCATTTTCATTCGTATCGCGTATTGCTGGGCAGTTTGTATACGTTTTTCTGTGACGGCAAATGGTTTAACCCTGATTTTAAAACCATCTTTCGTGATCACATCGTAGATACCATCCATTTTAGAGCGTTTTCGTCGGGTTAAACGGCGAATATAATCGCTGGTTAGGTCGTGCCCGATAAAATCGGAATATGCATCTAAACCACGAACAGAATTGATTTTGAAAAGTAGTTTGATATGCATCTTTGAGAAATCGCCGGTTAGTTGCTGGAGAGTAACATCTAGAATTCGGCCTTTGATCTTATCGGGTTCATCTGATAAGGTCTCACCGATCTGCACGCCCTCGAACATGTCTGGAGCTAATACTCGATACCAAGTCTTAGATCGCCATCTATCCTTGAGTTTCCGGGCTGCTGTGCGTGAAGATGCCTTTCTAGCTGCCAATCTTATTCCTCCAATGAATGAACTATATATTACATGGTTTGTAAGCCACCGTTAAGCGCGGGCAGTATTTATATCTTTTTAAATAATGATTTCTGGTTTAATTATATGGCCATATATTGGTTTCGAACTTGCGGCTCAACGTAACATACTATTATAAAATAGACAATGCTGCAAAAAATAGAAAAATAGTGTCAATGTAATGAATTTAGATGCCGTCATTATCCATATCAGGAAATGACTTGGACTTACCCTTGTTATCCTCCACAGAGGTCTGGGCTTCCGTATTACCGGATTCAACATTCAGATCATATAAAACGGTCGGTGTTGATTCATATTTGGGTTCCATACCAACATCGGTATTGATATCCTTGTTATTAGTGATATCAGGATTTACCTTTAACGCTGGTTCTTTTATATCACAGCCACCCGGGCTGGTGCCATCGTTCTTCCAACCTAATGGTTCAAAATCATCCGGATCTAAAATAAGGTCACCATCTGTATCAGGTTTAAGTGGGTTGGTGTGCATATATCGAATTATATTCTGATTTTCCAAGTCGGTATACATCCTGTAATATTCTTCATAGTTGTCATAATGCGGACCATCTTCACCGGGGATGGGTTGGGTAAATAGAATATCCGGGTTGGACGGCCAGGACATCGGTTGACCGCCAACTAGTTTCTGAACCGCCTCGAAAGTTGCATCGCGCTCACCTCTATCATAACCCGTACCATTGGAGGTAGGGTCATAATCAAAATCCAGATGAGCATCACTGGAGTCCGCAGGGTTCATGGTTGGCCAATATTCTTTCTCCCAACCATCGGGTAAACCATCATTATCCGAATCAGAATTAAATGGGTCAGTACCAAGAACAAATTCTTCCCAAGTCAATACACCGTCCCCATCTGGGTCGCTTCCGAGAAAATCCTTATCCTCCTTGAGCGGGTCACCAGCAAGTGCAGCACTGGCGAACATCATCAAAGACAGTAAGATTGCGATCAATATTGTGATTTTTAATCTCATAACATCACCATTTGTTGGTTAGTCTTATTTAAACTGATTATAATCTATAATGAGATAGGCATATATATACTTTATAGGACAATTTTCGAATCTTACAGCCCACTTATAGTATTAAAGAATAGATCATCCGAAATAGGCTTAATTCGAGGTCAAAATCTAATTGTTATTAGCTGTATTTAACTATTTTGTATTATTATTATTATATGGGTCTATTTTTATTAGTGGGATTTGAAGCTCTTTACTTTTACCAACTAACCATGTGATCACCATGCCAAGGTCACCCTGCAATATATCACCACTGGTGGGGCCGCTGATCATTTGAACCGTGATCCAGTTCTTTGATTTGAATTTTGATCTAAGTGCATGAGCGGTTGGCACGGCAGATTCGCCTTCGGTTAAACCTTTCAGGGCAGTGCTTAGCTGGCCATGTTTGATCAGTTCACGTAGTTTATTCTCAATTTCAATGACCGTTTTTGCCTCAAGGAACGCAAACAACATCGGTACTTTACCCGTGATATTACCGCCGTAGACCATACCACGACCACCCATACCGCCAATATATCTTACATCAAATGTTACATTTTGTGAGATATTCAATGAACGCTGGTATGTTTTAGGTAGCGTTTTTGATACATCTTCTACAATACGATACATGTCCAGCATATGCTTGTCAAAGGTAAGTGTGGTAAGCTCGGACTCCAATGCATCCTGTGAAAAACCACGAGCTCCCCAGACTGCATAATGCTCAAACTCCTCGATCACGATATTTTTGAATCCGAAATAAAATAATAACGATGACAAAATGCCTTTAACTTGATCCGAGCTCTGGTGGCCTATAAATAAACAAATACCCTGAATTTCAGAAGAGATCATGAATTTTTTTTTCTGATAATAATCTAATCTGCCTCGTAGGTTGATCAAACTGGTTTCCAAACGCTCGATCTCGTTTCCATAGAACTCGATCTGTTTCCATTTGGGTTTATCACGGTCACCTACGGTCTCCACCATCTCCATGATCGCCTTGGTATTTTGCTTGAGTCCGATAGGCATGGCCTTGCGGTATTTTCTAATGGTCTCTTTTTTTCGCTTGATCTGGTCCTCTATGCGCTCGAGCTCTTTGCCAACTTCTTGAAAATTCTCTTCAGCGAATTGCTCGCACTCGGCGACAATGATCTGGCCAAATTTAAAAAGGTTATCGATCTGAACAGAGATACTTTCTACGGCGCTGTTAACAAAATTCTCATTTATTAGCTCGATGGGTTTTTCTGCGAAAACCATGATGATCCGTTCACGCTCATTTTCGGTGCCGAGCAGAACCGAAAGGGCCATGGATGATTTGATCAATTTGCGTTCAGTTAAATTGAATTCCAATATCCAATCACGCAGATTATTACTCTTGGAATATGTAGAAAGCAGCCATAGGTTATCTGCAACTGTGCATAACAGAACCAAAAGCCGCGTGAACTCTTCATTGGTCCAGATCTTTTTGTTTACATATTCTTCATATTTTAAAGATCCACCAGCATGGACAAATCGAAGATATACCACTAATAAAGCACTGGTGGTGGGGAACTCACGCTCTATGTTATCAGGAGAGTATATGAAAATATTACTGGAAAATTTGAAGGCCTTTGAATCTATCATATGATGGTCTATGCAATAGATATTTTTATCAAAGAGTTGGGGTTGAATGTCTACATACAAGTAGATCTTGTCCGGGTCATGCTTTATTTTTTCTATTTCCATATGTGTTGTAGCGTGCATATCTTCGGAAGCGATCTGATATCCAAGCATTTTAAGTAGATCTCGTACCATGATAGCACTGAAGAATCCATCAGTATCATTGTGGAAGATTATGCAACCTGTCTTAATTTTTTTATTTTGTCTCTTTAGGCTTTTTAGAAATTTCATACAGTCTTCTGGTTTAATTGTTTGAATATCATTAATATCTTCTGATGGGTTAAAGATTTCAAGGTAATGTTGGCGGTATTGTGCCTTTGATTTTGGCTTTGGTCTTGACCTCGTCCTTTTTCGTTTTTTAGGTGTCAGTGTGTACCCTCCATTCCATGGGGAGAATAAAATTTCTTCTTTACCGAACATCTACTGAAAAATTTCTCAATAATAAATGTTACTATATTTTTAATGATTTTCATAGATTTTCGCAATAATATAGGAGGATTTAATGTTTCATATCTATTTAAACATTCGATAGGAGGAAGTTAAAAGTATTAAGGAAATAGTATTACCGTGTTAGGTAATACAACGATAATAATATATAAACATTAGATATTACCCATTTTACATAAAAAGTCACCATTATAAAAAAATAAAAATTAAGAATTAGGAGTGAAGAAATATGACTGATGAATCTGAAGAGCAACAAGAAAGTGATGAGAAAAAGGGATTAAGCCAGGCACCACCGGTGCTAGGGCAACCTGAACTAGAGCCAACTATAACTGAAGCACAAACCACACAACCAGAAACACCCACTACCGTACCCACAACCGCACCCACAACCGTACCAGAAACAACCGCACCTGCACCCGCACTAGCACCCACAACCGCACCTGCACCAGAAACACCAGCACCTCCACCCACAACCGTACCCACAACCGTACCCACAACCGCACCCACAACCGTACCAGAAACACCCGCACCTGCACCCGCACCGGCACCCACAACCGCACCTGCACCCATACCTGCGCCCGTACCAGAAACATCAACTACAACCGACCCGAATAAACCACCGTTGACACCAGATCCGGAATTTTCGGCGTTACTTGTGGAGAAGGGTGCTCATACGTTGAACCTGTGTTTCCAGTGTGGAACGTGTACCGGCAGCTGTGCCTCGGGGCGATTCACCGCATTTAGAACTCGAAAGGTGATACGCCGTGCACAATTGGGCCTAAAGGATCAGATCTTACCCTCTGATGATCTTTGGATGTGTACCACATGTTATACTTGTTATGAGCGCTGTCCACGCGGTGTGGAGATCCCGGATATAATCTTTTTACTTCGCAATCTAGCTGTACAAGCAGGTTACATGGCCGAACCACATAAAAAGGTTGCAGGGTTACTAGTTAAGACTGGCCACATGGTACCTTTGAGTGATGAGTACCAGGCTGTGCGTGAAAAGATGGGTTTGAAAAGCAAACCCGATACTATATTAACAAATGAAAAAGCAAAAGGCGATTTTAACAAGTTGATTCAACTTTGTAAATTCGATAAATTGATTGGCTTAGGAGGCGAATAAGATGACCTACGGATTTTTCTTGGGCTGTATCATGCCCATGCGCTACCCCGGAATTGAGAGCGCTACAAGACATATGTTCGATACGATTGGCATAGAATATGAAGATGTTGATAGTTTTTCGTGCTGTCCCGCCCCCGGCGTGACACGCTCATTCGACCAGGATACCTGGTTGACTTTGGCATCGCGCAACCTGGCCGTAGCTGAACAGAAGAACCTGGACATCATAGTTATATGCAACGGCTGCTATGGTTCTTTATTCGACGCCGCCCATATTCTCAAAGAGAACCCGGATAAACTGGCCAAGGTAAATGAATCCTTGAAACAAGTTGGTATGGAATACAATGCGGGTGTCAATGTTAGGCATTTTGCCGATGTCCTCTACAACGAGGTTGGTGTGGAAAACATCAAAAGTAAAGTGGTAAAAGAAATGGACCATATCAAAGCGGCCATACACTACGGTTGCCACTTTTTAAAACCCAGCAAATTAAAGAACCTGGATGACCCTGAGCGGCCCAAAATATTGGAAGAGCTCATAGAGGCGGTAGGGGCGCAGAACATAGAATACAGGGACAAAAACATGTGCTGTGGTGCCGGCGGCGGTGTCCGTGCACGCGTGCCAGAGGTGTCCATGGAGATCACCAAGGACAAACTCGAAAATATCAAGCAGACCGAAGCTAACTGCATTTTGAACGTCTGCCCGTTCTGCCATCTGCAATACGACCGCGGCCAGAAGGACCTGGGCGAGGGATATGATCTGCCGGTGTTACATCTGTCACAACTGTACGGCATGGCAATGGGTATAGAAAAAGATAAACTAGGGTTAGACACGCATTACATAACCGTGAACCTATGATCTGTAGTTCTACCGATCTTATCATAACCCTTTCTATTTTTTCTTTGGCTAGGTGTTGTATATGACTTTCATAGCAAAATTAGTGACCGTATCAAAATTTAAAAACATTACCGATAAGCTAAGATCATTCGTATATTTCCAGAGCGAGTTGGAAAATGTAACTGTAAAAGATGGAGATAAAGTTGCGGTTCTGCAGATAGAGAGCACCGAGAGTTATTTCCCGGTTTTTATCGAAGAAAAACCTTCGATAAAACAGATCGAATCCAAACTTGCACAGCAGGATACGAAACTCAATGCGGAGGCACGTAGAATTTTATTAGAGTATTTGCCTGAAAAATAAAGCGCAATAATGTTTTTTCGGCCAATTGTTGCAATTATTTTTAATTTCCTAGCTTTTATGTAGGATATTATTAATGGGATAGAGAAGAGGAAATCAATCTAAGACAACTTTTTTAATATTCTTTACAACGAATAATTCGAATGTTCGAATACACGAATGATATTCGTCTATTCGTTGATTCGTCATATTCGTTGTTGTAAAGTGGTAAGTGATAACATCATAATGACCTCACGAGACGAAAAACCTGGTCGTCGAACCGGTACTTGGGCTAGTTATAGTAGCGGTACGAAGAAGTGCAGTACTCGGCGACGTCGAAAACCAGCCGCCGCCTCGAACGACCCTGAGGGGCCAGTGGATGGCGCCTTAGGGTTTCTGTCAGGACCATTCATATAATACTCTTTTTTTTCAATCGAGGAGGGTGATGCTTTCTCAAGTTTTTAGAGCATATTTTTAAGGCTTGCAGGATCACATCATTATCATAATTTCTATTTTGCTACCCATGCCCAATGCCATTCTATTCATTTTGCCCATGGTTTTATATAACTCTGCGACTTGCGATGATCGGTTTGTATTGGTATCAGAAAAATAATTAACCTCGTTTCAGATATCCATGGTCCATGGACATATTATGGTTGGGCATAATTGCCGGGACAATTACTTCGTTTGGGTTTATACCTCAGCTGTTGAAAGGGTATCGCACCAAGAGGTTGATAGATGTATCGTACTTTATGCCGCTGGTGCTGGCAATTGGTATGACATTATGGCTTATCTACGGTATTTTTCGTTCCGATATTGCCATAATCCTCGCTAATGTTTTCGCGATCGGTTGTAATCTTTCATTAATTATAATGAAAAAATATTATGAAAATTTATGCAGCTGTCATAACATTTAATAGTAGATATAAGTATTCACAACTAGAAATTCAGCGAGCAGTGAGAACTTGAGTGCGAAATTGAAAAATAAAAATAAAGAAAAAGTTAAAAAGGAAAAGCCAAAGACCAAAACAAAGGCAAAAAAGCTCAAGGTCACGGTCATTATACCTACACTGAACGAGGAAAAGTCCATCGGTGAAACACTGGACGAGATACCGAAGGATTTTGCCGACCTGGAAATCATGATAGTTGACGGCCTCTCCAAGGACCGCACCGTTGAGATTGCAAAGAAGAAGGGTGCACGAGTGGTCATTGAAAAGCGTAAGGGTTATGGCCGAGCATATAAAACGGGTTTTCAGAATGCCAAGGGCGATATCATCGCTACCCTGGATGGCGATACCACATACCCGGCCTATGACATACCGCGTGTGGTCAAAATGCTGCTGGACGATGACCTGGACTTCATTACATGTGACCGGCTGAGCACACTTAATAAAGAGGCAATGAATACAAAACACCGGTTCGGCAATTGGCTTCTGGCAAAAACCACCAATGTTCTATTCAACATGCACATCAAGGATTCGCAATCCGGCATGTGGGTGTTCCACCGCGAGGTCCTTAAAAAGATCGATCTAACATCCGACGGCATGCCGTTATCCGAAGAGATCAAGATCGAAACGTTCAAGAGCAAGGAGATCAAGGCAAAAGAGATACCTGTTGAATACCGTATCAGAATTGGCGATATTAAATTAGATACCTGGGGCGACGGGATCGGCAACTGGAAGTTCTTGTGGAGAAAACGGTTTAGAAAGAGTACATTGGTGCCGGAGAAATTTTAATTGAATAATTCTTCATTCATTATTTTTCTTTCTTTTTCTTCTTCTGCTCATCGGTCTTTTTCACATCAATTAAACCCTCATCGTCCATGACCAAAACGTCCTCTGCAAGCAGTTTGGTCACGGTCTCGGTCACCACCTCGCGAAGATCGTTGGACTTAAAAACCAATATGTCATGAGCTGGATCTTGAGAATCTTTTTTCGTTTTCTCGGATTTTTTCTGCTCCTCGTCTGTCATCGCCTGGCATTCCCCGATAGGTTAAGAAATAATTTGTATGATCTATTATTGGTTTGATGATACTTAAAATGTTTGAAACATAAAAACAACAAACTTTATTAATCAAAATACTATTGCCACCAACTCTTGTTATAAACAATTCACCATGAACCGATATGGAGATGTGTCCGTAATTGAAAAATATTCAGAAGGATGAATCCATGGCATGAGGTGATGATATGTCGAAAAGTATGTATAAGTATATAGCAGACGCCTGGAAGAAACCAGGTCAGGGCGAATTTCGTGACCTGAACTGGCAGCGTAAGATCGAATGGCGAGCCGGAAATTCTTTTGTCCGTGTAGAGCGGCCAACCAGATTGGACCGTGCACGAAGCTTGGGGTATAAAGCGAAAACAGGTTATATCATAGTCCGTGCCAGGGTACGGCGCGGCGGCTTGCGCAAACCAACTATTAAAGGTGGTCGGCGTGCTAAGCGAAAGGGTATTAAAAAGATCACAATGGCGAAGAGCATACAACGTATGGCGGAAGAGCGTACCGGAAAACGATACCCCAACCTGGAAGTTTTAAATTCATATTGGATTGGCAAGGACGGTAAACACAAATACTACGAGGTGATCCTGGTCGACCCGCACCACCCAACCATCAAAAGCGACCCAAAAATTAATTGGATCTGCGAGTCACAGCATACTGGGCGCGTATTCCGTGGTCTAACATCGGCTGGCAAACGCGGGCGTGGACTTCACCATAAGGGAAAGGGTGCTGAGAAACTGCGACCATCGTTAAAAGCTCATGACCGTAAGGGCAAGTAAGAAAACATGCTTTAATTTGAATATTTAATTGAAAGCTTTAAACATTTATTGTTCGAAAAAAATTATTTATATCTTTCAACATATACTTTAGATCATATGAAAAATTCTGAAATCTTCATTTCAGTGAGCGATATAGAAAGATACGGTTATTGCCCGTTGAATTGGTGGCTGAAGTTCAAGGGGTTAGCGGTTTCAAACGAGAAACTTAAAAATGGCATAGATGCCCATAAAAAAATAATTAAGAAAGTGTTGAAAGTTCAAGAGCACGAAAAAGAATCAAAAACGTCTGAGTTCAATATTCTGATCTTTGCATTCATTGCAATAATAATGGCGGTAAATGCGTATGTCATACTATCACCCGATGCTATTGTGCGCAATTCCCTGATCTATATTGCCATTATCTGGATCATAATCGGGTTCACATATCATATCTATAATTTCTTCTTTGCAAAATCTTCCAAAGAAAAATTATCATTTCAGATCCAAAAGAACGGAATCTCTGGTAAAGAAACGGCGAATACCTCAAGAGCAAACGTAAAAGATCAACGGTCAATACTATCCGTTAATCCGCAAACCTGGAAACGCAGTGCAATTTGGTTCCTGATCATCGGCGGTGGCTTGGCGTTCAATAGTATTGCTTTTCTACAAACCGGATCGGCAGAGATCATGAGCGATATTTTCTTGGTCAGTGCATTATTATGGCTAATTGGTACAACTGCAATATTATATATTGTTTTAAGATTCGAAGAGGCCCAACGAAATAATACACCCGAATTGCTGAGTGAAAATGGTAAAAAACCAAAACGCAGTATGACTGAATCCGAGAAAGTAATTATTGGCTTTGCCATGGTGGCAACATTGTTGGCAATAAACGGTGTTACGATCCAGTATAAAAGTGTAATTGCAAATTTCACATTGATAGGTCAGATCCTTATAATCCTCGCTGCTTTTTGGCTGGGGGCTTCATTTGCATTCCTGTACCTGTCATTTCGAAGCAGTATAGTGGCCAGACGCTTTTCCAAGGATATCAGAATGGCGACTACCGATTCAAAAAAATATAAGTTAATGCTAGAAAAGAATAAAAGATCATATTCTATTGAAAATATCCTTTCCTATGATTGGCCAATGTTGTTTACTGTTGTGGTAATAATTCTAGGGGTCAATTCGATCTTGATACTGTACGGCATGAAATTCATAGGTGACCAGGCTGACATTCTCAGCAGGTTACTTATTATTATCTCTTTTTTATGGCTAATTGGTGCGTTTATATTCTTATATGATGTATCGAAGAACACAGAAATTGCCAATGAGCTCCGGCGCTTGCACGGGATTTACAAAGGGAGTATCGAATATACCGATAAAATGGATGATAGATCGAAAATGCTGTGCTCAGAAAAATACAAAATTCGTGGCAAACCTGATTATGTTGTAAAAATAAAGGGAAAATTCATTCCCATTGAGTTGAAGACCGGCAAGATACCACAAGGACCGCACTTCTCGCACATTATCCAAATTGCAGCATATTGTCTATTGTTAAATGAAAAATATCATGATCGGACACCATACGGTGTTATATCATATAGTAAAAAGCAAAAGCATAAGATAATTTATGATAATGACCTGAAGAAACTATTATTAGAAAAGCTCACCAACATGCGGAAAATCATAAAAGATGGAAATGCCCACAGGAATCACAAGCGGCCGGGTAAATGCAGGTTCTGTTCGAGACGTGATAGCTGCCCGGAGAGACTGGCGTAATGATGATGTTGGATATGTCGCTTAGATAGCAGGATGTTGTAAATAGACCGTTTTGATGTTTTATTAATGTTAAGCACTTGGGGAAGGGAGACCACTTCAATGAATTGTTGCTTACGATCGTTTGGGGTGGGGAGGGTAAAATCCCAAATCCAAATAGTACAAAATCCCAAGTTCGAAATCCCAAAATAAAAATCACTTTTAACTTTTACCTTTTACAATTTTCAATATCCCAAGCGTTCATTCACTGAAGTGGTCACCCCTCATCAAACGATTCTATTTATGATATGGTTTTTGAAAATTGAGCTTACCTGTTATTCGCCCATATGCCGAATGAAATGTCTTCTCATAACGGATGAAGAGCGCTATGAATATGATCACAATACCAATTGCCAATAATGATAGAATTGAACCGTAAATGGTTTGCATTTCAAGACTTTCCGCCACTTGTGTAGAGCCAAATGCACTCAATATCTCACTGAAATTGATCGTGACCCACGTTAGGATTATGATCAGGATTGAAAATAGAACGAAATACACGAAATATTTTTGCAGGATCCTATCCAGGTGTTCATAATATCCCGGATCTATGGATTCTTTGTCGCCGATAGATGTATAATTTGCAAATGTGATAGCGGAATCGCTCATTTCCATGTAACAAAATAAAATAATTGAAAAGATCACATACTGCAGCCAGTTAGCCTTAATTTTTGTGATCGGTGTCCCCTCATAATAAAGGTATATATCTAAGACGATAATGATCAAAAACAGGAACATTGCAGAGGCGCCTATGAAAAAGCTGTTCTTGGACCAGATGCCATAGATACCCAAGAATATGGGTGCCCAATATACCAACACTGCCACCAGTTTAAGAAATTCCAAGATCGAGTCGACAAACGCGCTACCAACAAGAACAATATCGGATGATGTTGCATATACCAGTAATGCAGGTCCGGCAAATAAGACGATCAGAAGTATGATGGTGCCAATTATTAGCATTCGCCTTAGATCGCTTTCGAAAGTTGGGTATAGATATAAAAATAAACCAAACATCGCACCCAATATTGCCGCCACCGCCGGTGGTTGAACAGCCACCCAGGGTGAAAAAGAACTTAACGCTTCGACATATTCGTAATTCATGTAGTAATTCAGAATGAAAATAAAAAATAATGCCCCGGTGGCGATCAGTTGCATCACTGGCACCTTGATGTTATACTCGATATTTTTGAACATACGTACATATAACCTGTTGAGTGCGTCTTTTTCTGGCATGTATCGCTCACGGTAGTAATCCGGCGCCTCAACATAATAACTTTCAGGGTATTGGTACTGCTCCTCCTCTTCAAGTCCCCGACCAGGCCCGCCCTTTGGGTACTGGGCGCCTAGTGATGCATCATAGTCACCACCCCGATCGGTCGAATATTCTTGTTCTCTACCATCTACAATTCCACCGAAACCATATCTTGACCGTGACCAGCGTTCTTGAGCATAACGATGCTCGGTATCACTTTCACGTCCATTGCGTCCCTCGCGTCCTTCGACTCCGCGTTGTGAGTATGCGTCTGGATCGGGCTCGTAAACATCTTCAACATAGTAATCGGGTTCGGGGGGATACCTTCTGGTATCGCGATCGCTCGTTTCGTAATCCCCGTAATCTTGATCTGGACGATCATGGTCCCTGTCATGGTCATAATCATGCTCAAGACCAGGGCCTCGGCCTTGGTAATAATCGTTTTGTATTATATCTTCACGTTCCAATATTGAATAATCATATGTGCTGTGTCTTTGGCTCCTGGCAAATGTATTTGTAGCTTTTTGACTACTTGAACGTGAGTGTTCATTGTATAATTTATCGTACTTGCGAAACGGCCGCGCAGACTTAGACCTGGACTTGGAATATGAATCACTTTGACCGTCCCGGGTCATTCTCATACGCGCACCTCCCTAGCGATCTCGGCAAGTGATTTATCCGGGGTCCAGTCTATTACACGACCTGCGTATCCTCGTAGCTCGGATAACTGGTTATCACGCTCCAATTTTATTAAAAGGTACTTTGGTGAATAGTAACCGCTCACTTCACGCTCGAATTCAATGGATGATGGTGAGATAACACTCACATCGAAATGCTTCGCAGATAGATCGCGGATCGTGCTTTTTATTGTCTTGTCACCATCCAACGACGAGATCAAAATTATGGGTGATCTGGGTGTGAGAAATGGTGTAGCGGTCTCCACAGCGGTTTTGAAAGTGGTGTCGCCCATGGCGTAAGTCCCGGTTAGCGTGCTCATTATGGTTGCTAACTGGGTCTCGCCGCTGCCTGGTTTTATTATTCTAACTTTATTATTATACGTGACTAACCCGACACGATTAGTGCGGCGCATGAACGAGATTGCCAGCGTTGCCGCGGCCTTTATGCAGAATTCAAGTGGATTTCGCAATGGTGACCCAACCTTTGTAATGGCACGTGCATCAACGAAGAGCATGACATCGAATACATCTTCGATCTCATATTGGTTAACCATTAATTTGTTATATTTAGCGGTAGCCTTCCAGTTGATCTTTTTAAACGGGTCGGTCCTAATATAATCCCTGATCGAATGGAATTCTGTTCCGTACCCAAGCTGGCGAAGGGTCAGCATGCCAGGATGAACCTTGCGATAACGTGACCGCAACGGCAGGTTGCGCACTTCTTCTGCACGTGGATACACGGTCATGTACGACCTGCTCCAAATTACTCGTTTATCGCAGAAGATATTGAAAAAATCGCGTTTACGCAAAATTATCGGCCCCAGTAGGTAATATCCGCGCAAGGGGCATTCGATAGTATATCTGATGTCAACCGATTCGTTCCTGCGCAGGTTCAAAAACACGCGGCTGGAGCCTTTGATAAGTTTCATGGTCGAGGGTAATTTATCAAAGACCTCGATCAGCCCGGATGAACGACCGCGGTTCGTAATACGTAGGTGAACTGTAACCGAATCACCTTCAAAAGTTTTGGGCTCGGGAAGGTACCTGGTAAATTCTATGTTGGTCTCGGTAGTGGTGAACGAGAGAAATAAAATGAAACTGAATATTATGCAGATCGTCAACAATAGATAATCATTAAATATCATTGCACTTAGGCCCGCGGAGATGCAAATCGTTGATAGCACTGCGGTCTTTCGAGTCCACATATTTGTTGCTCCATGATCGATTTAATTAATTCCATATTTTTATTTTTATTATTATTACCTCTAATCAAGATCACGTATTTTCAGCAGGATATTTTCCAAGTCTTGGGCATAATATTTCTTATTCCAATCCAGGGCAAATTCCACCAATTCACGGTCCTTGATCATATCCTCAAGTTCATCATAAGATAATTCTTTAAACTGCTCCAATGACATGCCGTGGGAAATTCGAAGGCGTTCAAGAAATATGTACCGAATCCTATCTGCATCATCTGCCGAAATGTCCGAAATAATTAATTGATTTAAACTATAGTAATCGATATTGAATTTGTGCACCAGTTCAGGTGGATTCTCGATCAAAATTATCAACACACCAAGAAATAGAAGCATTAATATCCCGATCAAAACCTTGAGCTGCGTGTCGGTGGTAAAGATCACCAACCCTTGAAAGAGTGATTGCTGGGCATTATTTAATGCACTATCCTGGATGTGGAGGCTCTCGTCAAAGATCACGAGTTTTGTGTTATTGTTTTTGACATTGAACTCATCAGTATTGGGTATTAGATATTTTACCAGTGCGTCGATGAATTCAGTGTTGTTTTCACGATCCCACATATCGTTGATAAATATGCTCGGGTCGCTGATGAAGATCGCTTTTCCATCGCCGATCGATACCTCCTGAACTAACGGCTTTTTACCCATCTTCTCGCCAAGCACATCAGGATTATGTTTACCATCCTCGTTCATGTCCACCCAGCCCTTACTGCTGGTTGTCACCATGGTTCGACCTTGCCATTTCTCCTGGTCATTGCGCATTTCCAAGGCGGTTGGGTCGTTGAGTAGTATGACACCCTCGAAATCCAAGCGGCAGTCATCACGGTTCACATTTATTTTTATGAAGCGGGGGTTCTTGGCGTAATTCTCATCCCATAACTGTTTTCCTACAAAACCTACACTGAACGATTCTTCAAGATCGATAACCGCATCTGAGATCGAATTGCCAAAGCCGTAATCATCAGCAAATATTACCGACCCACCATCCCAGACAAATCTAATAATTGCCTCAACCTCATCAGAACTATACTTCTTCTCTATTCCAATTGCCACATAAAGAGCGTCTTGCGGGTTCTTGATCTCGCGAAGTATGGTTGGGCTGGATAATATCGATGATGTTTCATATAAATGCTCATTGTTTTTGTCCTTTTCATCCAGAAGATGGTCACGGAACTTTGAGATATCGTTCCAACGGTCGTTGTATGCCGATAACTGCGACGTTCTTTGTTCTCCGCCAAAATAGATTGTACTGCTCAAAAAGAGAATAAAAAGCACTAATAATGTTGTGGCGATAATATAACCCCTGCGTTCGGCTTTCTGGCTGGAAATGTATCTGGTTAACTCTAAGTCGAGTTCTGCATCTTGATCTTTATGGTCGGCAGGTCCTTTGCTTTTATTATTTTTTTTCTTATTCATAAAATTAAACTTCAATGTTCTGGCTCCTTGTAACTTTACATTCACGCGGTACTGGTTTGACCCGTCGTAACTTTCAGGTTGTTCCGGATGGTGCGAAGGTTGCGTACTGCGCGAACGCGGTCGGATTTGCCTAACCTATGTTTACTGTATCGTGCTTCTTCGAAGAGTGAGGTCAAACTATCTAAATGTTTAGAATTTACCTGTGGCAATGCATCTTTTATACCATCCCCGAACTCTCGGGGGGTCTCGGAATCTTTGCGAATGAAATCATATTTCTGAAGTATTGCAAGAAGCTTCAAATAAGTATCATAGATCACGCGTCGTGTTTTATCGCCGGTTTCGAGTTTCGACATCAAGTCCGTGAGAAGTTCGGAAACCTCGTGGATATGCCGCTTGCGCCACCTAACCCAATAGAGCAGAATTCCCATGATTGCGATAATACCCACGGGCAGATACCAATAACTCATCAGGCCGGAATAATAATCGTTATCAACCGTATCTTCCTGGCTAGGTTTCAAAGTTAGCTCGGCATTGGCGGCAGTATAATATTCATTTGCTGATGAACCATTGTATAAAACCCGTATTACAATCTTATCAGAATCTTCAGGGAAAACACCCTCCAGATAGGCATAGCCTAATTCGTCTGTTATCAAATTTACCTTATTAACACCATCAATATTAACAATTTCAACGATTAAGATCGAACTACTGATGGGTATCTTGCCGTTATCTTCCGTTAGAATTATTGTCACAATATAGTTACCGCCTTTGGCAATGGTACTATTACTGCGGATCGTAATTACCGGCTTTGAAAACACATTGATATCATAGGTATAAGATCCAATATCATATTTGTCGTTGAGTCCGGTAGCAAGTGATATATTATTCGTGCCTAACGGAAAACTCATGGGGACCAGCAGTGATATCGTGAACCGGCCATTGCTGTCTGAGGTTGTCGAAAAATATTCTCTGGTATTCTCATCGCCTCCCAAATATACATTGATCAACTCTGACTTGACCGACTGATTTTGATCGTCGATGAGGCGGCCAGTTATCAAATAACCTTCGGTCCTGGTCATGTTCAGGGGATATTTCTCAAATATAATTGTAATTGGTGACTTGATATAGAGCCAGATCGTGCTTGTGTTACCGTTTAATTTACTCGAGTTATCTGGATTGTATGTTAATATTATATTGACCGCGCCTAACCGATCGGTGATCTCGGCCTTGAACGGGATATCGAACGTGCCATTAACCGAAGTGTGATATTCCTCTTCGGAATCACGTAATGGTATTTTTACCAATACAAGCCTCCCACCAAGGCCCTCGCCTTGATTATCAACCAATTTACAGGTTAGCAAAAACCCAGCAGAGCCGCGGTAAGTGGTCAATTCCGGATATTGAAAGCTAGTTATACCCCGGATAAATAAGGCTTTGGAATTACTGGTGTCATCAGAATATACTTCCGACCCGGGAAATGATACATAAACTATATAGTCCCCTGCTTTGAACTCTTTTGCAGAGATATATATATGTACCTTGAATGTGCCATTCTCGGCTTTGAAGAATTTCTCGAGCTTTTTATCAAACTCTAGAAAATCAAAGATCACGGACATTTCACTTGTTATTGGCTCTTGATTTAGACCGGTTATATTGCCAGTGAGCCAGATATAGTTGTTCACTTCCACTTCGGCAAGATCGATTGAAATATTTATGTCTGTCTTATCCGAACGAACTATTATCGTATAATTGGTCAGGGTTTCGGTTAGATATTGTTTCCCGCTAAAATATAATGCAAGATCATGGCTGCCGATGTCGCCCTCAACTTGAAACGAATATCGTAACCTACCCTGCTGGTCCGTGGTTTTGACCTGGACTTCTGCAGAATCGAAGTACACAATGACCGAGGCATTATCAACCGGAATGCTCGAAACATCGGTAAGGTTTGCCCACCCCTCCAGCCATGCACCCTCATTGATCCTTAAACGCGGGTCGATGAATTTTAAGATCGTATCGGAATGTATGTGGATCGTAGTATCTGGTTGTTTCGGATTGTCATAGGACCAAGATTCGTTGTAACGCACGGTGGGCGTTACAACCGATGTCACATAGGCCATTATGACATTTGGCCCAACATGCAACGCACCCGGGATAATACAACTGATCTCGAACTCGCCGTCCGGTTCGGTATAACCCGAACCAGCCAATAACAGCTCGTCGGTTGAGTTGAATGGGGTTAAATAAATCTTGACCGGAGCTTTCCAGATCGGGCCACCCTCGGTTTTTGTAACATTTCCTGAAACCGTGAACAATTTACCTTTTGTTGCATTTATTGGAAAAGTGTGCAGAATGATCAAGGTTTCTTTGGTAGGTAGTCCCGATGTACCATCATCCGACGGGTCGTTTGGGAGTGTTTTATCTATAAAAATTTCGGTATAATCATCCACACCACCACCGTCGGTATCATTCAGGCTCGGATCGGTGCCATAAGTGCCGATCTCGATACCGTCTGATAGGCCGTCGCCATCTGTATCCGGATCGAGTGGGTCTGTAACATATCCGTTTAAACCGTTGAGTTCGACATTATCAGGAATACTATCATTATCCGAATCGTTATGAAGCGGATTTGTACCGTATATTAGTACCTCTTGACCATCCGACAAACCATCATTATCGGTATCATTGTCCTTCCAGTTGGTTCTGTATTCGTTCCCGGGTATTCCGTCCCAGTTCACGCTTGAAAATGCATATATGGTATTATTCTCGTAATGGTCGAAAAGGCCGTCGGAATCCGTATCCATGGGTATATCATCCGATGGGTCGAGCGGGTCTGTGGGCGGGTAGCGAAATAATAATTCCGTACCATCCTGGACACTGCCACCGTCTGTGTCGTTGCTCAACGGGTTGGTGTGCCAATTCATGATCTCTTCACCATCGGACAGATAATCATTATCCGTATCTGCATCAATGGGATTAGTGCCATGATCCAGTTCGCCATAATGAAATGTATTATCTATGGTGATGTTTTTGCCATCCCAGAGACCGTCACCATCGGTATCGACCTTAAGTGGATCTGTGGCCGCATCCTGCTTTGCATGACGAAAGCTTAATTCTCCCAACCAAGTCTTATAATCGAAACCATCCAGTAAATTATCTCCATCAGTATCGTTCGAGTTCGGGTCAGTCTGAAAACCGGAGTTACCAATTACTTCTTCACCATCCAAAAGCCCGTCATTATCCGAATCGGAAGAATTTGGGTAGGTAGGGTTGAAATCGTTATGGCCGATCAATTCACCCAGGTGATTGAATTTACCTGAAAAGTTCGTATCAACATCAAGACCATCCCATAACCCGTCATTATCCGTATCCGAGTTATTCCATCTTGTTTGGAGCCAGGCATCTGAATTGATGAGTGAGTTGTTTTCTATAAGATCGGTAAGCCCGTCACGGTCGGTATCCACAATATCATAATCATCCGCCGGGTCCAACGGTTTGCGAAATGAGATGACCTCATCACCGTCCCACGCACCACCACCATCAGTATCGGCTTTCAACGGGTCGGTCTCATCCCAGTCGACTACATTCCAGTTACTCTTATCCTCGTACTCGGCCAGGATTATGTCACCAACCACAATGCCGAGGTCCGGCACCTCATTTTTTATGCCCCATTGCTTCCAGGTACGAGATGATGTATTGTACCCCCAACCATCGATCCAGCCGTCGGGTAAACCATCGCCGTCAGTGTCCCAATTGTTTGGGTTTGTCTTTGCCCTGCTTCTGCTTGCCCTTGTACGTGGGCGGGCCATAGTCATACCTACCATACCACCCATACCTCCCCGACCTGTTGTAACCTCTTCATTATCAGGTTTTCCATCATTATCGGTATCTACCTTTAACGGATTTGTCTTGTACACAAATATCTCGTCATAATCGGTTAATGTATCGCCGTCCGTATCATTCGTCGTTGGGTCGGTTTTATATTTTACCACCTCATCTTTATCATTGAGCTTGTCACCATCGGTATCGCTGTTACTGGCATTGGTTATATATCCGTCACTACCCGGAAATACTTCTTCATAATCATTGAGCCCGTCATCATCGGTATCCGGGTCCTGCCAGTCTGTGTTATATGTCTCATTTTCTTCGATATTTGTGAGCCCGTCATTGTCCGAATCGATCAGTATCAGATCATCATTCGGGTCCAGCGGATTAAAGCTTCGGTTGATCTCCATTGAATCGATGGCGCCACCACCATCCGTGTCAATCCTGTTTGGGTTTGTTTCTCCTGGCCCAGTGCCGTTATTCCAATCATTAGGGGCTAACGAATCTATTCGTCCGTTCAAATTACGGTCTTCAAATTCACCCAAGTCCTTGATATCATTCTTATTAAAATCCATCCAGCCATCGGGGATGCCGTCAATATCAGAATCCCAGTTATTGGGGTCAGTTGAGGTGCCGTCGGACCCATCCAATTCTTTCGAATCAGACAGCCGGTCATTATCGGTATCCGCTTTTGTGGGATTGGTGCCAATTTCCAATTCTTCCTTGTCCAAAAGAAAATCGCCGTCAGTGTCGTTGTTTGTAGGGTTCGTTTTATAGCCATACTTCGCATCGACCTCTTCACCATCCAATAACCCGTCATTATCGGTATCATTGTTCAACGGCTCGGTGATATAACCGTCCGAACCTTCAATCACCTCTTCGCCGTCGGTAATTCCATCATAATCAGTATCCGGGTTGTTAGGATCTGTTCCATGTTCTTCTTCTTTGAGATTTGTCAAGCCATCATTATCATCATCTTTGAGAAATGTATCATCAAATTCGTTCAACGGGTCAAAACCATTCCAGACCTCGTCACCGTCCTTTATGCCGCCATCATCGGTGTCCGGGTTGTTTGGGTCGGTCTTATAATCTATCTCTCCATCATCATCCCAGTCCACGGTCGAGTTAGTATATACAACCTTGATCTCATAATTATCAGGTAATTTATCGAGATCGGTATCCATCATGGTCGGGTCCGTGTTATGAACATATATCTCGGCCCAATCACCCAATGTATCATTATCGGTATCCCAATCGTTTGGGTTGGTTTTATAACCATCCGCACCCTTGTATACCTCTTCACCATCCGTTATATTATCATTGTCGGTGTCACTTTCCAGAGGATTTGTATGGTAGACGTTGACTTCTTTTCCGTCGATTAAACCATCATCATCCGAATCCGGGTCCAGCGGGTCGGTGCCGATCATTATCTCCTGTGTGTCGGTGAGGCCGTCGTTATCTGCGTCTGATGTAGAACTGTCATCACTGGGGTCTAGCGGGTTTCGCTTGGCCCAAACCTCCGTGCTGTCCCAGATGCCGCCGCCGTCCGTGTCTTGAACAAGTGGGTCCGTCTCACCAGGACCATTCCCATTATTCCAATCGGCGGGGTCGATCGAATCAACCTTGCCATTCTTGTTCAAGTCTTCCTCGCCGTCCAATAGCCCGTCCTCATCGGTGTCGTCATTTAACGGATCGGTGGTATTACCATCTTCATTATCCAATTCCACGCCATCCGGTAATTTATCATCATCCGTATCCGGGTCAAGCGGGTCGGTGGCAGAGTTGTGAATTTCGAAATGATCAGTTAATCCATCAAAATCAGTATCACTGAGAAGTGGGTTGGTACCAAATATGTCAACTTCTTCGCCATCCAATAACCCATCATCGTCGGTATCGTTATCCAGTGGATCTGTCTTATATATATGCACTTCAGGGCCATCTAATAGACCGTCGTCGTCACTATCCCGATCATTAATATCCGTGCCCCACAATTTCTCTTCGGAATCTCGCAAACCATCCTCATCACTATCTTTCGGATCATCATCCGATTTAATAAGTGGATTGGAACCCGCATCGGCTTCTATTCCATCCAGCGTGCCGCCGCCATCGGTATCGCGGTTATTCGGGTCCGTTTTGAAGTCTATAGTGCCATCCTCATCCCAGTCCACTTCAGAATCGGAATAGACCGTATGAACTTCCTCATAATCTGTTAATTTATCATCATCGGTGTCTTTACTTAACGGGTTTGTATGGTGAACCATTACCTCACTCCAATCACCCAACCCGTCACCATCGGTATCCGGGTTATATGGATTGGTCCCATACTCTTTCTCTTCCCAGTTTTTCAAACCATCGTTATCTTCATCACCATCCGGATCGATCGGCCATTCAATAGTCTCGTTTATACCCGCCAGTGTACCGCCGCCATCACCACCAGTTGTTCCATTATGTGTGAACACACCCGGGTCGGCCCCGTCAGATCCAACACCGGTTCCGCCGCCATCACCAATATTATATCCCGTCACCTCGAACGGGAGCCAACCAAGGCCGTCGAATCGTACCTCGGACCAAGCATGTTTATGTCCCTCGCGTACCAGGCGGTAATACTCCGGGTCACCACCCGTGGTTGACGCGCTGGCCTCAACTAATTCACCCAATGCAAATCCGGTTACGAACCGCGCCGAGATATTGTTCAATCTACACAGGATCACAAAAGCAGATGCAAAATGTACACAGATGCCTTCTTTGTTTTCAAATAAAAATCTGTACACTGGATCTTGGCTAATACCACTACCGCCATTACCACTATCAGAACCATCATAGTTCAGATTATACTTGTAATTGGATTTTAGATATTTTGTTATCATGGTCGCTTTTTCGAAATCATTCTCCGCATTCTCAGTTATATCTAATGCCAAAGACTGCATGGTTTTATTTAACTCCAGTATGGTTGGTACGGTTAGATATCTATGGAACTCTTGATCAACTGACGCCACGGCATTTTCCAGCATGTTCTCCGAGTAGGTATAATCGATCATTGCGAAACTGTATCCTATCATCTTTTTTTGTATGAAAAATCCATCCTCCATATCCATCATAACGTTGGGAACAAAGTTTGCATCGTAGGTATGTTTGGTGTTATCCACCTTTAAATTGAACATATTAGTAGTGTGTAGTGTAGTTGGCATGTAACCGTTGTATGAGCCATAAAATTGGATCGTGTATGCCCTATTTGATGATGCCAGATATTTGGTAACTTCGGGCAGTACTGTGGTCTGGTACAGGTCCATGTTTTCAATGGATCTCGACCATCCCGAGCTATCGTATTTATCGAATGCGGTCAACCGCCAGTATTTGGGGTAGTCTGACGGAGATACTTTGAAAACCCGTTTATCCTTATCATCGTCATAAAATCGATCAATGTCCACTGATGTACTGGTAAGATCACCCCCCGTACCTTCAGGTGTTGTTGGTGATGTGCCATCTTGATATTCTTCAATATTTGATTTTCCATCATCGTCTTCATCGGCCAGCGGGTCGGTCACATTATAATAATCTTCCCAATCATCTGGTAGATTATCTCCATCGAGGTCTAAATTCTCCAACGGATGTCGGTCCAGGGAGTCTATTATTCCATCATTGTCAGAATCTGGGTTAGCCGGGTCAGTATCCTTTTCGTTTACCTCGTAGCCATCAGATAACCCGTCATTATCAGAATCGAAATCCAATATATTTGCCCGCCCATCACCATCCAGATCGCCGGTAGGTTTATAGAGCTCATAAAGCTGGCTATCGATCAGATTTGGATGTATCGACCTGAGCCAGTTTGGTATTCTACCTGATTCTTTTTGTTGAAGATATCTATTATTCCACCATTCAAACTCAACACCATCTGTCAGACCGTCATCATCTGAATCAGGGTCATATCGATCTGTCTCACCCAATAAAATATCCTGCAAACCATTAATATTTGCATCTTCTTCATAGTCCAGAAGTCCATCACCATCCGAGTCGTAGCCCGGAACCACATCCATTGGCTTCGCGTCTTCGGATTTAATATGTTTTGATTCGGAAAATCCAGGTATGATCGGCTGATCATTGATGGTAACTGTCGGCAAATACTGCCAGGCTATTAATAATGCAATAATAACAATCGCAACAAAAAATAATTTACCGCGCATTTTTACACACTTCATTCAATTTTTTTTCTTTTCGCCCCTTACCTACAAATTAAAATTTTATAAATTATTTATATATTATATACACCCTTTTTTTAAGTACCTTTTGCATGAATATATAAGGTTAATATAAGGTTAAAATATATAATGACGTTGACATCAACAGCAGTGTATTGCAGTGTAATATCTATATTTACTGTTCTGAATAATTAATTTGTTGTACACTTCTTTAATTGATTTATAAGTTTTTTGGTGTTTTTTATGTATTGTTTTTTATGTATTGTTTTTTATGTATTGTTTTTTATGTATGGACATTTTGAAATCTTTTTATATAGTTAACCCATAAAGTAAGTTATGAATCTTTTGGTACAAATGTTGATAATTAGAAATTTATATGGTAAACTTAATAAAAATTGAACAATATGGCTTAAACTTTAAATACTGAAACCATCATATATATACATATCTCATTTTTAAGAGGGTAATATTATGGAAAATGGATATAAAAGGGTGTCGGGAAATAGCAATATCGTTTTTGAGCACCCCCTACGAGCATTAGTTATTTGCAATGAGGAAAACGATCCCGGATATTCTCCGGACATATCAATGGATCTCGACGACAATCCTGTTTTAATGAACTGGATGTTTGTTAAGAAAAAGAAATAGTAGATGTTAATCCACGATCGTATTTTTCATCTTTTGATCTTTTATCTACAGATCTCAAAAGCACTGTGTTAAACTATAGTAGATCAAATAGTATTTTATAAACTTCTTGTTGAAAGAATAATTAGTTTAATGTAAATTATATGGTTCGGTTAGCAATTTTTTTTAATATGGAAAAGATTATCAATATAAAGTGTATTTCCCTGTTAACTTGTTAGAATTGATTGTAAAAAAAATAATTACTTCTGTTTCGAAACAGGAGTAAAATATTTAATATATAACGAATATCCTACGAATGGAGGCGGACTATGGCCGAGAAAAATGTATCCAAAGATCAAGAGCGTTTAGCCAAACTTTGGGACGCGTATGAGGTACAGGAGAAAGAATTTGAACTTGCAATGAAAAAGATCGCAACGTTGGAAAATAAAATCGAGGAATTTTCCAGAGTAAATAATGTTCTGAAAAAGGCCGTAGAAGCTCGTGATACCGAAGTACGTGAACTCGAACTCAAAATTATCGGGTTTGAAGACGAAATCGCCAGATTTGGGCCAAAACAGAAAGAACTGGAAGAATCATACAAAAAGGAGAAGGATCGTTACACAAAGTTATTCACGATCACAGAAGAACTTGAAGAAGATCTGGCTAGAGCAAAAAGAGAACTTGAAGTTAAAGATAAGTGGTTCGAAAGAAATGTGGGTATGTTAGAAAACATCAGGGAATCCATTATCGATAGAAATGTAAGATTACATGAGTTTGACCTAGACGGATTTTCAGAAACAGTAAAAGAAGGCAAGGGTGCAGATACAGATACGGGAGAAGTGGCTGGCGCTGCTGAATCCGATACAGGTGAGCAAAAGAAAGACGATGAAAAAATTACATTTAATACGGTTAATGTTGACATCGAAAAAAAAGAAGAAACCTACCAAATAGAAGAACCGTCAAAAACCGAGATGGTGGCAGAATTTGGCAATATCCCAAATATTGACCTAACTATTGCCGAAAAACTATATGATGCGGGTTTTACAAATATGGATAAATTGAAAAACACTACCACCGAAGAGATAGTAAAACTCGAAGCCATCTCCCCCACATTAGCTCGCAAGATCAGTACTAGCATTTCCGAGATGCAATAATTTTTTCGCCATGTTGGGTTATAACTTTTGGTTATAATTTTGATATAACTGACTTCCAAAAAGCTTTTAAACAATAGGTGTATTCAGGCATTCTTAAAGTGATCATTATGCGAGAGATCAAAAAATCCGATGAAAACCTTAATATACTGATCACCCAGCTTAAAACCGCATCATGGAAACAAAAGGCACCGATATGGCGTGATATAGCCCGTCGTTTGGAAAAGTCAAACAAGAATTGGGCACAGGTAAATGTTAGTCATTTAACGAAATATGCGAAGAAGAATGAAACTATTATAATACCTGGTAAATTGCTGGGCGCAGGATATATTGACATACCTGTGACTATTGCGGCATATCAAAGTACGATGAATGCGAAAGAGAAGATCACTGATGCTGGTGGCAAGGTACTAACAATAGATGAATTATTGAAAAAAAATCCCAAGGGTACGGGAATTAGGATATTCAGTAAATAAGAAAAAACTTTTAATATCATGCTTCAACATGTAATAATTGTATAGATAATAATTAATGACAAAATCAAAATTCAAATATAATTGAATCTATATTTATATATAACGTAAACAGGTGAAATCGATGGAGGTCATAGATGCAGACGGTCTCATACTTGGCCGATTATCCAGTGTACTTGCGAAGAAGCTGTTAAATGGCGCTGAGATCGCAGTGATCAATTCTGAAAAAGCAATAATAATTGGCAAAAAGAAGATGATCTTCGCCAAGTATAAAAAGATGCGTGAGCTTTCCCATGCACGAAAAGGGCCGCATTTCCCCAGGATGCCGGATATGATCTTCAAGCGTACGGTGCGGGGGATGATCCCATATCAAACACCCAGAGGTCGAAAAGCCATTAAAAATCTAAAGGTGTATTTAGGTGTTCCAAAAGAATTTGATGGTAAAAAACCCGAGACAGTACCTGTTGCATCGCCCGAGTCGGTACGCCAGTTCGTGCAATTGAATGATGTATCAAGGTTTCTTGGTGCAAAAGTCTAATTATGAAAAAAGTATGAAATGTGATATGTGATATTATGGACCCAAAAATTGTCAACACCAGTAGTAAGCGTAAAACCGCTGTGGCTCGTGCCACGATCCGAAAAGGTATAGGTAAGGTTCGGATCAACAAAAAACCGTTGGAGATCTACACACCCGAACTAGCCAGACTTAAGATCTCAGAGCCATTGGAGTTGGCGGGTCCACGCGCGAAAAAAGTCGACATCCGAATAAACGTCAGGGGTGGCGGCGTCATGGGTCAGGCCGATGCGACTAGGACCGCAATTGCCCGCGGTTTGGTGAAGTTTTTTGACGATGCTTCTCTAAAGGAATTGTTCTTAAAAAATGACCGCAGTTTATTGGTCAATGACCCGCGCAGGAAAGAACCAAAACATCAATTAGGCCGTGGTGCAAGGAAAAAACGGCAAAAATCTTACAGGTAAGATCAAATAAATTCAAGTCCAAGAAGGTGATTAATATTATAATTCCCATCCGTTGTTTCTCATGTGGAAAAGTAGTTGGCTCGATCTATGAAGAGTATAAACGCCGTACTGAAGGTGGTGAGGATTCAAAAGCAGTTCTTGACAGCCTCAAAGTTAAACGATACTGCTGCCGCCGTATGTTAATAACACACATTGATCTTATTGATGAAGTAAGCCCTTATGGTTAATAACTAACAACTATTCTCAACATTGATCATTAACTAAGCAAATTCCAAGTTCTTATAACAGCTGTAGCAATATCCACTATCAGTCGATGTTTTCGTACCGCAGTGCGGGCAATCGATCTCACCCCATATTTTTGGATCTTTATCCGAGGTAGAGGAGGCCTCCACGGTTTGGATTTGAATTGGCGTTTGTATGAATAGCAACCTGGTATTGCATTTATAACAGACCTCGCGATATATCTGGTTTTCTGCTTTACATTTCGGGCAATGGTTAAGGCTAGATCTTTGAGGTGGATAGCTTGGTGGTGAGCTTGGTTGTTGGACTGCATTTTGTTGTGGATAGGTAAACTGTTGTTGTAATTTTGGCAGGTTCGCAAAACAGCTGAAACAATGACCACGTGTTATCTGGTTCTTCGTGCCGCACTTGGGGCACTCGATAAGACCGTCAGGTGATAGAGCTATTGCCGGCCCGTTACCAGGGGCAGGACCGGGGTGTGTGGGGTCGGCTATGCGATCGAGAACTATTGGACGTTGATAATAACGTAATATATCATATTTACAAACATAACATAAGGGGATGCCCACCTGGTTTTTCGTTCCGCAACGCGGGCATAATATGAACTGCGGCCGTTGGTGTATTTGATATTGTAGATTGGCTATTGGGCCATATTGTGGGGGTATATTTGGCATGGATACCTGGGTTTGATACTGCGATCGTGTAGCTGCCCGATCATAAGTTGTATCTATATTCTGCAAATTTATCGATTCGATATCCTCGGATGACTTATCGATTTCCCAATCGATCTCAATTTCACCATCATCACCTTGATATTTAATTTCAAAAAGTGGACCGATCTCTTCAGTATCGGGTTTTTCAAGCTTTTGATCATATTCCGCTTTTAGTTCAGGATCAAGTAAAATATCCTTTGCCACATTGATTTTGATCATCTCACGCTCGGCCTGCGCTTTTTCCTCGAGATCATTGGAGCTGGCAACCGTATCAGGATGGTATTTCAGGGCTATTCTCTTGTACCCTTTTTTGATCTCCTTTATAGTCGCATTTTTTTCAACATGCAGAATATCATATAGCGATTCTTTTTGCATCGGAATACGGGCACCCCTGTTGGAAAGTCTTAATGATCGGGCGAAATGAATATCTCATTCCATAATATATAATTATTATGATACAAACATCGAATTATGGATTGAAATAGTTTTTGTATAAAAAAATGCTTCACAAAAAGTTTAATTTTAAGGAGAATTTTCTATAAAGAGAAAAATCCGAAGCACGAAATCCGAAATTCTAAACAATCTCTAATTTTCCAAAAACCAAATAAGATTGTTTTTTGTGATTTGTAATTTGTTTAGGGGTTAGAATTCTGTTTAGATCATTGATTGATTAAAGGAATTCTAAGCTCGAGAAAAAATAAGATAAAATTAATAATTATTCTTATTTTTGCGAAGTATTTAGAACTTCGGATTTAGATTTTTCTTTCATTAATTCGACTTATAGCGTTGAAATTCCAATAGAAGTCATAAAAAATAAGGGGTAAGATTAAATATTTTGGATATGTTTTATAACTCATCATAACGGTACTGATTGGTCAGAGCTTATTAAGGGGGCAGGTTAAAATGAAGAAAATTCTGAGAACAAAGGTCTGGGTGTGCCTCTGGTTGTGTTCGCTGATGTTGATGGGCACACTCCTTACTATTGTCACCAGTGCATTTGCTGAAACTGAAGCTGAAGTTGAAGTTAATAATGAACCTGAACCTGTTAATGTTATGGAGATAACATATCTCGAACCCGAACAAAATATCCTGGATTTACCATCCCTCAACACAGGTAATACTAGGGAGGTTGTTACCGCTGGCAATCAATTATTAAGTGTTCGTAGTGTCGGAGGAGAAGAACTCGATATGATAAAAGAGCTTGAGGGAGTATACCAAGAAGGTGTGAACTATAACAAAATAATCGATGGTCATGGGACGGGGCTTAAGCCTCCCACCGAGAAAGGTTGGGCAAGAATTGCCAAAGAGATGAATATTATCGAAAGCATATCTCCCGCTGGGAGCGGACCATACAAGTTGGCAACATCGGTGGATCATTCTACCTCCAATTATTTCCCACCCATTGGTCACCAGGACGGCGAGGGATCGTGCGTGGCCTGGGCAGTTGGTTACTATACCAAAACATTCCAGGAGGCAAAAGAGCATGACTGGAATATATCGGGTGCGAGTTGGGTGGGGGGCAATTTTGGTAACCCGACACCAGCATATCTAGATAGGATAATGAGCCCTGATTTCATTTACCATCAAATAAATGATGGGATAGATGAGGGTTCGTATTATTCCTCTGCAATGAACCTTTGCAACCGTATTGGTGTATGTTCCTGGAACAAGATGCCCTATAACTCGAATGATAGTACGACTTGGCCTGCCGAAGATGCATGGAGGGAGGCGCCGTGGTATAGGACCGATCAGGGTTACTACCATATTGTACTACATCCTAGTAATCCAAACGGTCTGGCGAATCTAAAGACGTGGTTGGATGGCGGTCAACTTGCTGTGATCTCTATCAATGCCAGCAGATATAATCTCCTAGATTCGAATGATACGTGGACTAACGATATATATACCAAAAGCCAGACGAATCATGCAAACACCGTAATCGGGTATGATGATAATTTTGGCCCCTATACCGAGAATAACCAGTCGGGGCAATATGGCGCATTCAAGATCGCAAACTCTTGGGGAACCGGTTGGACTGGCGACCATAATAATGACGGCATGTTCTGGATATCGTACGAGTGTATGAAATGGCAGGTACAATACTCTATGATGTTCAACGACAAGATCGGGTATGAACCCAAACTGGTTAGTATTTTCAACATGAGCCACAATAAAAGAGGGGAATGCAATATAACGTTGGGTATTGGACAGTCTACAAATCCCGTATCCACGAAGAGATTCGATAACTGGACCTATGATTATGATGGTGGTGACCAGCCATTCCCCACCAACAATATCGTATTTGACATTACCGAGTTCAACGATACAGTGCCCGATATCTATGGGGAGAATTTCTTTTTAAAGGTGTATGACTATGCTTCAGGAACCACTGGCACCATCAAGAACTTTACCATAGAACATTATAGTAATTATAGTTCGGGAACACCGGTTGCGAGATCGATATCAACAGACACGCCGGTTACAACCGTGAATTTGGGAAATGTGTATGCCGAGATCCGGTTTTGCCCGGTCCGGAACATCGATACTAATGAATTCTTCGATACCATCCAAGGCGCAATAGACGATCCGGACACGCAGGATGGACATACGATCGAGGTTATGTTTGGCATATACGACGAGAATGTGGTCATTGATAAGAGGCTCACATTGATAGGGAACAGTACGTTGAATAGCATTATCAATGGCGGTGGGAATGGTGATGTGGTGACGATCACGGCAGATCGGGTGAATGTAACTTGGTTCAGAATAAATAACAGCGGCTCATCCCAAGGCGACGCCGGGCTGGAGATCGATTCGTCAGAGTACTGTAAGATCGAGAATTGCTACTACTCGGACAACTATTATGGCATGATCCTAAACCATTCGAGCAACAACACGCTTGCTGATAATAATTGCTCGAACAACAACTATGGCATCTACTTGAATTCGTCGTCAAACAGCAATGTGATCGATAATTGCTCGTTCTTTTCAAATTCAAATTATGATCATTACTTGAAAAATAATTCTATGGATAATACGGCGATCAATACCACTTTTAATACAATTAATGTTGATCCGACTTCAGAATTAATTATTAAAAACTATCTCCATATACAGGTCGATGATTCCAGCAATGATCCTATCCAGGGTGCGGATATCAATGTAAAAGATGGTTCCGATATTATTTATGCAACACCGGGCTTTAGCGGCACCGACCCAAAAACAGATATATTGGGGCAGGTCAAATGGGTGTTGGTTACAGACAGGATTTATTCTGGCAGTAGTACGGCAACAGAAAATTCGACAACTGCAACTGTAAAAAACGGTAGTTTTGTCTTCAGAGATAATAACAGGGAAACAAACATGGCTTCATCTCATTTTGAATATTTTGATCAAGATATTTTACCTGGTAAGACCATTTTACAATATCCCGTTAATAACTCATATCTTAATGATTCTACACCGGAATTAAAATGGGCTCTTGCAACCGATGGAGATGGTGATCCACTAACTTATTATATGGAACTGGACGAATTTGGCGATGATTGGAGTGCTCTAGCGGATAGTAACCATACATCAACAGGTGTAATATTATGCAATGTTTCTGTTGGCCTGAGTGACGACCAAAGTTATCAATGGCGTGTCTGTGCAAACGACAGCTATGCAAATGGGAGTTGGAGTGATGTTTTGAAATTTACCATCGATTCCGAAATACCGCTCGCAAATACACCCATTGACCCTGGCGATTATAATAACACGGGCGAGGTAAATTGGACCTGGCCATCTTCACCTGACACCGGTAGCGGTATTGTTGGGTATTATGTCAAAATAACCGATGGTATAGGTATCGTAATAGTTAATGATGTATTCACCACCTACACATGGTATTCTAAAAGTGGTTTGTTAGATGACGAAACATACTATTGCAAGATAAAAGCAAAGAACGGTGTGGGGACCATTAGCGATTATAGCAGTAGAAGCAATGGTATCCTGATCGATCTGGATACCCCCGTCGCCAACACTCCAAAAGCACCAGGCGCATATAACAACACGGGGAGTGTCAAATGGACCTGGAATCCATCGGTTGATACTGGCAGTACTATCTTTGGTTATTATGTTTGCGTGGGAACCACGCCGGGTGGAAATGATGTGGTTAATAATGTTCATATTACGCACACGTGGTTTGAATTAACAGGTTTGATCGATGATAATACTTATTACTGCAAGATCAAAGCCAAGAACGGTGCGGGGACAATTGGTAATTATGGTGGTAACAGCAATAAAATTCTTATCGATCTGGATACCCCGATCGCCAACATACCAGAAGTTCCCGGCGCGTACAATACCACCGGGAGTGTTAACTGGACCTGGGATCCAGCAGGTGATACCGGTAGTGGTATTGTTGGGTATTTCATTTGTATTGGCACTATACCAAATGGCTCTGATGTGGTGGATGATGCATGGACCACGAGTACATGGTACGAAAAAACGGATTTAATAGATGGTAAAACATATTATTGCAGGATAAAAGTTAAGAATGGTGCAGGGACCATCAGTGATCACAGTACAAATAGTTCTTGCATTCTGGTAGACACGTCGGTGCCTACCGATCTATCGATATCGATCAACAACCATTCGGAGTATACAAATTCTGCCGTAGTTACCTTATCAATATCTGCTGAAGATACAGGTTCCGGGCTGGGTGATATGCGATTTTACACGGACGGTACGGACACAACTTGGAGTTCATGGGAGCCTTTCAACCATGAAAAGTCATTTACCCTACCACCCAATGATGGTGAGAAAATCGTCTATTTCAAAGTCAGAGATAAAGCCGGAAATATCGCAATTCCAGTATCGGATACCATCATACTCGATACACACTCACCCACTATATTTTCGATCATAATAAATGAAAACGCAACTTATTCGAACTCGCGAACAGTTATATTAACTCTAAATGCAACAGATACTACATCCGGGCTCAACAAAATGTCATTCAGCACCAATTCTAATTCTATCGACTTCAACTGGACTGCCTGGGAACCGTTCAATATTACAAAGATCATAAATCTTACCTCGGGCTTCGGCGATGGTGATGGTGAAAAGAGGGTATATTTAAGAGTGAAAGATCGCGCAAATAATATCGCAGTTGCCAATGATTCCATTATTCTTGATACGACGCCCCCTCATTCATTATCCATTTCAATAAACGCTGGTTCTGAGGAGACTAATTCAACGGAGGTCGGTTTGAAATTATCAGCACAAGATGATACTTCAGGTCTCTTCCGAATGGCATTCGGCAACGATGGGATCACTTGGTCGTCATGGCTGCCTTTCAACCATGAAAGTTCTTTTACACTACCTTCCAATGATGGAGATAAAACAGTATATTTCCGAGTTAAAGATAAAGCGGGTAATATTGCAGAGTCGGTATTTTCTTCAATTATTTTAAACACCACACCGGAGCCATCACCACCGCCAAAACCGAAAGATTCGGATGGTGATAATATACCGGATGATATCGATACGGACGATGATAACGATGGCATGCCGGATGGTTGGGAGCTAACACATGGCCTTGATCCAACTGACCCTATAGATGCATTATTAGACAAAGATTCCGATGATTTAACGAACCTGGAAGAATATAGTAATAATACCGATCCTGATGGTCAAGATACCGATGATGACGGACTACCGGATGGTTCCGAGATAAAGATCTATCACACAAACGCCACCGATCCTGATTCTGACGGTGATGGTTATAACGACGGTATGGAACTGGAGAAAGGCACCGATCCTTTAAATGCAAAAAACCACCCGGGAGAAATAGGGAAAAGAACAGAAATAGGATATTTGCCGTATCTGATCATCTTAATAATAGTGATCACGATCATTATCCTTTTAGCTGTTATGTTGACACAAAAAAGGAAGGGTGAAGCAGAATGGGGTAATAAAGAAATTAAATATCATAAGAGGCCAGTGAAAAGGGATGGAAAATTGAGGAAGAAGAAGCAGAAAAAGCGAGTGAGAAAAGTTAGTACACCACCTGATAAGTTTGAAAAAAATAAAGGCAGGATCAAGGACTTGGAACAATGGGATAACGCAGAGGAAGAAATAGAGGAGAAGCCGACGATCGAATGGGAGGAGGATGAAGAATCCGAACTTGTAGAATGGGAAGAGGTTGAAGATTAAATCCATATAATACAAATATATTCAGGGGCCATAATTCAGGGGTCTGGGGTCTGGAGTTCAGGGGTCAGGGTGATTTAGTAATTGTATTTAGAATGATTCTCAAAATCAGCTTATTTTTGTTAGGCCCCAGACCCCTAATAAAATTGATAAGAAATCATATTAGAATTCGGATCTTTTAAAACATGCAATAATACAATATGACCAATCCTAAATTGGGAGAAGAGGTAATGTTTGTATTACTCGATCACACATCATTTCTAATATGACGTGTATCATTTTCAACGATAATTGAATATTTTCCAGCGTTAAACTCAGCAATAGTTATTGCGCAATTATCCATGTCAAACTCAAAATACTTATCATTCTCAACATTGTGCAGTATACACAGAATAACGCGCAGCACCACACCGTGGGTTACGATCACAATGGTATCTTGCCCATATCGTGAGCCCAATTCCTTTAGCGATCTTTCAACCCGTCTCCGCATCGATGATAATGTTTCACCATGTGGAAATCTCATGGTATGTGGCGAGGTTAACCAATGGTGATATAGCTCAGGATATTCTTCTTCCAGTTCTTTATGCAACCTCCCCTGCCAGTCGCCAAAATCCAGGTCGATGAGATCATCATGTGCATTAACGGGCATGTCATGGAACTTGGCAATCTTGGAAGCGGTGTCATAGGCACGCTTTAACGGGCTTGAGTAAATTGCCCTGATCGTTTCACACTTTAAATGTTCACCAACCTGCCTGGCTTGCTCTATTCCGGTTTCATTCAATAGTATATCGATCCTACCCCGGACCGTATGTCTTTTGGTCCTGCTCCAGCTGGTTTCACCATGGCGGACAAATATTAACCTGCACATTGCACGAACGAATAAATATCAAATATAAAACTCTAATGTTTGGATATATGATGTGATGTCGATTTCATGATCAAACCAGTATCAATTCAACAAATTATCATATTTACTTAAATGATTTTTCTGTTTAAACTCTGGCATTCCAACATAGAATATCCATATACCGTTTTTGCGTTTAAGATAGTTCATGTCATATCACCTCAAATTAAGATCCGAAAAATTAAAAAAAAAGTGCCCGAGTTCATATGGGGACGGGATGCGAGGATATTTACCATTACTAAAATAATATGGATCGATATCTACTCGGGCACTAATTTTATTGAGCCAATAAATGTAAATTTTTATTTAATAATCAAAGTATTCAAAGTTATCTTCTTCGTTCTTTGAGTTATATTTCCGGTCAAATTTTGTCGTACACCGCATTATGCCGTATACTTGTTCCCAACTATTGTTATCATTGGTTATTATCATTGTAATCACCAAAAAGAAGATTGTAGATAGAGTATATAAAACCGAAAATCAGAGGGGGGATTGAAAGTACTATGATCGATATTGAATGCCAGTGTGAATTTGAATAAAGAATTATGAATGAAAGTAAACTTAATAAATTGATAATGGGAAGGGGTTAGGGGTTACAATTAAGGGATCATGTGTTAGGAGTTTAGGGTGTGTGTGTGAGGTGAGAGTACGCGAGCTATGCTCGCTTGAGGTTAGAATGCCTAATAATGGTTAATGAGGTCATTAGAAAATGCAAAATGCAAATTGTAAAGTGCAAAATGAAATTAAAATTTTAAAATTTCCAATTTGACTTTTCAAATTCCCTCCGCAATATATTAATTAGCCTTTCCTCTGCCCTCTTTCCTCTTTCCTTTCTCTAAATCTAATAGCTGAAAGTTGACTACTACAACATAAAGCAATAACCCAGTATAGAATAAATTATCACAAATATTTATAAACAAATAAGTATTTAAGCAGAAAAAGAGTAATTAATACTGTAGATGTAAGGAGTGATAAGACCATGTACGGCTCTTGGAAAAACAACAATCTTTTTTTATTCGTGTTTTATATGATAATCTTGAGCCTTATCTCCAGTATTATTTCCGATCATGGGCTATCTGGAATGCCGTTAACCGGTCAAATTACCGAACCGCCCGGGCAACGTAATACCCAGGTGATCGATGACCTAGCACCAATAACTTCCCCTCTATTTGCCGATAACGATAATACAATATTAAACGCAACCTTGATCGATGATGCAACTTTCTTCAATAAAACCAAAACCGATAATTTGAGTGGTTATTCAGCTTCGGGTGATGATCTATTTGATTACTACAAGATCTATTTGGACAACCATGCGGAAACCGATGGACTGAATGCGGATAAATTACTGCTATGGCTCAACACAACCGTAACATTCAATCTCACGATGTCATTGTACGACCCGGCCCTGCACTTGTTAGCGCTGGCAGTTAGTGCTGCAGAATTTGAGAACGGGTCGATCTCGATCTCGGCGCAGTCGACCGGGTATCACTACATAAAGATATGGTTCGAGCCGTTCTCTCCATATGCAGAATATAACCTTACCTATCAACTACCCCAGGAGACGAATATCCTGCTGGACCATAACAACGACTTTTCAAACGGAACTGATATGCAATTGACGATCACGGATATGGGCACATGGGAAAAGAAGGAGTATTTCCAGGCATTTTCACTTAACCAACATAAAGATATTCACGACTTTTTTAATCTTACAATTAACGTTTCTGAAAATGTCACCATTACCATGAGCCCCCCCGATGGCAATATTTACGGTATTGAGCTCTTCAACCAGACCAATTCGAGTAGTTTGGTCACCTCGGCAAGGTTCGTGGGAAATGTGAATAATACACCGTTATATTATGAGAGCAACAAAACTGCGGTTTATTTTCTGAGGGTATATACGTTTTACGAGTTCCCGAACCTGAACGGCGGCTCGGGTACCTATTCGCTCTCAATACGGATCAAACCACAAAATCAGCCACCGGTAATACGCCCAGGGGCGTTCACACACCTATATTTGCAGGAGGACACGGCCCCAAAGGTGGTTCTTTTGAACGATTCGATCTATTTCGACCCCGATGTTGGAAATACCAATGACAACCTTACATTCTATATTAAAAACGGAAGTGACTGGGACCACTCGTATTCAAGTGATAATATAAGTGTAACAATACTGCCGAACGGCACTGCAAGCATCTGGCCCCAGAAAAATATCAATACCACAGGTGAGAACATAACATTCGTCGCATTTGATTGGCTCGGCTGGAATATCACTCATAATATTACTGTGGTTGTCACACCACAAAACGACCCGCCATGGCTGACATCGGTCAACGATATTACGATCAGTGGTGGTAATAAATACCTGAACTTGACAAATGACCATAATGGTTATTTTGGTGCATTTGAAGATGAACCATATATTATATCGATCACTGGGTTTGATATCGAGGGTGATAGCCTGGAATTCTCGTACAATAGCGCCGTGAACTTCAAAACGTCTGTGGTTCCAACAGATCCCAATGCAGTCAATTATTCATTTACACCTACCCAGACTCTTGTAGGTATTGTTCAGATCAATGTTTCGGTGAACGAAACCGAGAATGAGAGTATACCCGGTGATTGGATAATAGTTAATATCACGGTGAACAACACCAATGACCCGCCTGCCATGGAGACCGTGAACGGCGGTTCGGTTGTGCCAGGTGAGATCGTTGAGTTTGTAGATGTGAATGGTGTTTTCGTCGGTAATACCATCAACTTCACCATCACCGCTATTGATATGGACCTACCTCATGGCGATAAACTCACATTCAATACAACGAACTTGACCTTTATTCAGCGAAATATCCTGAAATTTACAAGGACTGGACTTAACTCCACAAACGTTTCATTCTCACCAAGTGCACTTGATGCGGGTATAAAATTCATAAATATTACAGTCCATGATGAAGAACAGGTCGTGAGTAATATAATTTTGAAAGTAGAGGTCAGGGAGGCCGAGAAGAAATATTCTCTATCGGATGATGACTGCACATTCGAATACCATGATGGTGAGGCCGAGGATGACTATACTTTCTACGAACTAGTATATCGCCGACCAAATAGCCCGATCAGCTACCACATGATGGCATTTACTGCAAAAGGAAACACACCGGGTGTGGATATTGTTCAATTATCCTCAACAAAAGTCGGAGATTACATGAATGTTTCTGTTGATCTTCGGGGTAATATCGCGGATAATACGACTGTGAAGGTTTGTTTTGTCCGACCTTTTGAACACTATGAAACAAAGTTGGATAATAGATCGACGGTTTTACCGGAACCGTATGCTCCTGAGCACTCGAAGGTTATTTTATTCTTCAGTTACGGCGACCCCGACCATACAGACATTGGAAGACCGATCAAAACCTCGGCAAAGACACTGGAATTCTCCATACATTTGGGAATCCTCGAAAATACCTATGGTATCACCCATGGCTTTGAGTTCGGGTTGTTTGGACAGGCATACAAGAACGGTTTGGATGATTATGCTTATTTTGCATATGATTCCATTGGTTTAGGTGCAGTTGCGACTCCGCAAGGTACGGTATCGCATCTTCTTTCGGAAAAGGAATGTGATATGGAAGAGGTTGATGACGACACCGACGATGTCTATGGATATAATATCAAATTTAACGAGCAGGACCGGTCCGCAGGGTTGACCGTTGAAAAGACCAGCCGGGGCGGGTTACCGGAGATCGATATTATAAGGGTTAAAAGTAACCGCAGAGACCTATACCTGGATGTGACATTGAGTTTGGCCGGGCCGGTGTCAAACGATACCCAGGTCAGCTATTATGTTTACATCGTCACCTCCGGCCATGTTGAATCTGGCTTACATTTAACCCCGGATAAGGTAACCGGTGCAAGCTATCCGAAGCCATATATTCCGCTTAAAGGTTACTATTACCAGGTGGGAAGATACAGCAGTGGACAGACAGTAATGGCCGATAGAGTTGTTACCGACAATAATAAGTTAACATTCAGTTTTCATCTGGGATTACTACAGCACCCCGAATTGGGAAATGTGACGCCCACATCCAACTTTGGCATTTTTGCCACAGCCGTACGAGAAAGTAACACCACATCTATCCTGGAATATGGTTATTTTTACGACTCGGTCGGTCTTGGAGCGCAAAACGCGCCAACCATGATCATTGAGGAAACCGAAGACGAAAAGGATGAAGAATTACCAATATATTATATCTTAGGCCAGATAGGGGGAATACCAATTTTGTTCCTGGTTATTATTGCGATCATCTTGATCTGTATTATTGTGGGTTATGCTTCTTATGTTAAAGGGAAATATAAAGCCGAAAGCTCGGTTGAAGTACCACCGGTACCACCTGTACCTTCTTCACGTAGTTCCAGCGCTCCAAATTATGGCGTCTACCCCGGTTTAGTCAGAGATGAAAGATATTACGACAGCTTGTTCGCGGATGAATATGAACCTGAGCATGGTTACGATGATTATGATCAATATGACTATGGTCCTGGGCCTAGTCCTGGTCCGGATCCAGGTTTAGATGCAGTAGTTGGCGAAGGGTTTAGTGATGATACCGTACCCGAGGATGAAACGTATCTGGATGAAGAGGCAGCTCTTGATATGGTAGGTGCGGAAGAGCGTGAAGTGCCCGCACCCGAGCTCGAGCCCGAGGGGCCCACTGAAGAAGAACTGACCAGTGATGAGCTGGATCTACTAGTGACCCCAGAGGATCTAATAACAGATGATATTGAAGCCGAACTCGGAGAAATCAGACTTCCGGATGAGGAAGAACTAGATGAAGAAATGCCTATAGAGGAAGAAGTGTTTGAAGAAGATGTAGACGTAGACGAAGAAGAAGTAGAGCTTGAATATGAAGAGCCGGTGGAAGACGAAGATGAACCCATAGATGACGATGAGGAGCCCGTTGACCTTGTGGACGAAGAGCCGGTGGAAGACGAAGATGAACCCATAGATGATGAAGAGGAACCGGTTGACCTTGAGGACGAAGAGCCGGTGGAAGACGAAGATGAACCCGTAGATGATGAAGAGGGACCGGTGGAAGACGACGAGGGACCCATTGAAGAAGATGAAGAGTGAAAGTCCAAAGAAGAGACCGTTCTTCAGAACGAGTTATTTTTATATATCATACGCGTTTTCCTATAACGTACATTTAAAGAAGGAAAAGAACGTTATCTTGTTAAATCAATATGTATATATATCTTCTTTTTATTACATATAAAAAGAATATTGGAAAGGAGGGTTGAGAATGCGTTGCAGAGCAGTTAATTCGGTTTTGATAGTGTGTTTGTTATTTGGAGCAATGTTTGTTGGTATGATTGGTTTTGATAATGATCTCGTTGGTGAGGTTGAAGCTGTAGATCGATATGTTGGACCTGGCCAAACATATGCGAATATCCAGGATGCCATAGATGCAGCTTTAAACGGCGATACGATATATATCTATAACGGTACATATAATGAGAATGTGATAATCAATCAATCGGTGACTCTGATCGGTAATGGCACGGAAAACACGATAATAAATGGCATGGGTGGTTATGGAATTAACATAACAGTTAGTAATGTCACCGTTCAAAATCTAACGATCGATAATTGTACCTACACACCACCACTCAATGGAATTGGAATATATATCAACAATGATACAAAAATCCTTCAAAATGTCAATTTATCAAATATTAGGGTTAATAACAGTGGAGTGGGTATTGCTTTTGATAATGCAACATTTTGTAATGTTGATAATTGCACGATCGAAAACTCATCTATTATTGGCATTTTATTTGGCTTAAAGGAATTGCCGAGTGTTCCCGGTGATAGTCATTGCTACAATTGTATTGTTTCGAATTGCAGTATTAACCAGAGCCTATCTATTCAATCAGGGACAGGGATTTACCTATCCAATTGCACTAATTTTACAATTTCACACAATACAATTTACAATATGACCTGTAACCAGAGCCAGAGTGGCCCGGATGCATACGGAATTCAAATCATTGGCGCAAATAACACTAATGTAAACGACAATACTATATTCGACTGTGATAATGGTGGAATTGCTCTTGTAGGCTCAAATTATACTACTATATCTCAAAACAACATCTTTAACAGCACTGGCAATGCCTCAGAATCCAGCCTGGGCATTAAGATCTTCGGTTCAAACAATAACACGATTTTCAATAATAGTGTGTACGGCCATAAATATGGAATATATTTATCAACCTCATCAAGTGTTGGTAATCTCCCTTCCGATAATAATATTATTTATCATAATAATTTTTATAATAATTCTGTGGGTAATGCACACGATGAGTTCAATAATACCTGGAACCTGACCTACGGCAGCAGCGGCAACTACTGGGGCGATTATTCGGGTGTGGATGTCAAATCCGGCCCCGCCCAGGATCAACCAGGCATGGACGGCTACGGTGATGTTGCCAGGGTGATCGCTGGTGGTGGTGTAAGCAACGACAACTACCCGCTGATGCATGAATTTGTATGGTCCGAACAAGTTGGGCCTACAATAGATTTACTTACTCCGTTCAATAATAGTGTTATTATGATTGGGACCTTCCTAGCATTCGACATCTGGGATGGCAACTATGATCTGAGTACGTTCAATTATACCGCAAATCTAGCAGTGAACCAGTCCTTTGCGATCAATTATACAAATGATACCTCCAATGAAGCTGAAGGACAGTTCATCATAGAGGTGCACGCCAAGGATTCAATGGGCCAAATTACAATCGAATGGTTCAACTTCACTCTTGATTCCACGCCGCCCAATATCACACTGGTTTCGCCGGCAAATGACACATTTATCATACCAGGAACAGAGATCGACCTTGAAATAAACGATACCAACCTGGATAAAGCCAATTATTCACTGGATGGCAATGCACCCACGGTACTAAATGCACCATGGAATATTTCAACGGTCGGTTGGTCGCAGGGGCCGCATTATATTATGGTAAACGCCACCGATCTAGCTAGTTTGAAAACAACCAAGATCTTCAACTTTACAGTTGACACTCTAAAACCGGAGATCAAATTGGAATCACCCCAGAACAACTCATTATTTATGGCTGGGACGATCATCAATTTCACGATCACCGATCCAAATCTTGACATGGCCAATTATTCGAGAAATGGAGAAGTGAACGTTTCTCTTAATGAGACAAATAAATATGATATAGACACCACCGGTTGGCCGGATGGTAACTACCAGATAAATGTCCATGCCATAGATCTACGCGGAAATCTCAATATTACGACCTTCAATTTCTCGATAGATTCAAACCCACCTATTATCACTCTAGTCTCACCGGCAAATAACTCCTTTATCAAACCGGGAACAAATATCACCTTAACAATTATTGACCCAAATCTTTATAACATTAATTATTCTAAAGATGGCGGGGCCAATCAAACTTTCATTGACCCGTATAATATTAGTACCACCGGCTGGCTTGACGGGGCACACTACATCACGGTAAATGCAAACGATACGGTGGATAATAATATCTCGAAAATATTCAACTTCACTATAGACTCCATATTACCCGAAATAATTCTGAACACACCAGCAGATAATTCTGTTATTACTACAGGTACGATCATCAATCTTACTATAAATGATACTAATATCGAAATAGTGAACTATACGGTAAATAGTGTGGGCAATACTACCATAACCGATCCCTATGATATCGATACAACCGGTTGGCCAGATGGAATAAAAGTGATCGATATATTTGCCACAGATAAGGCTGGGAACTTCAATAATACTAAATACACCTTTACTTTAGATTCGGTTGGACCTGTGATTACACTTGTGTCACTGACCAATAACTCGGTGATAGCTCCCGGGACAAACATAAGCCTGGATATCGTAGATGAAAATTTAGATAAAGTCAATTATTCAATCAACGGCAACGCACCTGTGGTGCTGAGTGCACCGTACAATATCACCACCAACACATCATCATGGGCTGAAGGTAACAACACGATAGTGATCAACGCAACAGATAAGGTTGGGCACCTGACCACCGAAATATACAACTTCACCATCGATTCGATCGCACCTGTGATCATACTGAATTCACCGGCAAACAATGAATATTTCAAAGCAGGTATAATTATCGACCTAGATATTACGGAGGCTAATATCGATATAGTAAACTATACAATAAACGACGATACAAATATTACTCTTGGCGAACCATATGACATATATACTCCGGGCTTAAACTGGCCAGACGATACATATATAATTAATGTTTATGCCACCGATCTTGCCAACCACACAACAACTCAGACCTATACATTCTACATAGATTCCACGAAACCGGTGATCACAATTAACTCTCCGGCAAACAACTCTGTCGTTAGAAATGGCACAACGATCGACTTGAAACTTGTGGAGGCGAATATTGATACTGTCAATTACTCAATAGAAAGCAGGGCTACACAAACCCTAGCGCCGCCATATAACATCAGCACATCTACCTGGGCAGACGGTAACTATATAATAAAAGTTCATGCAAAAGACCTGGCAGGGAACACCGCATTACTTACATGGTTCAACTTCACCATTGATTCAACTAAGCCGGTTATTACACTATTATCGCCCGCCGATAATGAAATAATTAAAGCCGGGGTTGAAATTGACCTGAGTGTAACCGAAGTAAATCTTGAGGTGGTTAATTATTCCATCGATGGTGGTGAGGCTAAAAACCTAACCGCACCGTACAGCATTAGCACAACTGGTTGGGTGGACGGAAAATATTCGATCACTGTTTCCGCATTGGACAAAGCAGAAAACAAAGATAATATCATTATTACCATCACGATAGACTCAACAAAGCCTTCAATTGACATAACTGCCCCTACAACAACATTGTTCTTTGCCGGTACGATCATTGACCTGAACATTACGGATGCAAATCTTGACACTGTGAATTTTTCGTTGGACGATGGTTTGGCACAGAATTTAACGACACCATTCGACATCAATACAACAGGCTGGACCGTTGGCAACTATAATTTAAAGGTCACTGCAAAAGATAAAGCGGGTAACATTAAAATAGAAATTTTCGGTATTAGTATATTACCTATAATTGTTGATGAGCTGGTTGTACAATCGACCACCCCGGACCCCGGTGCGGTGAATGTTTCATTTGATATTGAAATAGTGATCGAGTTTAACTTAACGGTGAACACATCCGCGGTTGAGGAAGCAATTACAATAAGTCCGGCCGCAACTATTGAGAACTCCAGCTGGGATCAGAATAATAAAACAATTACCATCAAATTTACCGCCGCGCTGAAGGGTGGCACAAAATACACGATCACCGTTGACACAGGTGCGGAATCTGCAACAGGCATTGCACTTATAAACGCATATTCATGGTCATTTACTACCGAGATGGACACTGACAACGATAATATACCTGATGATGTGGACACAGATGATGATGGAGATGGAATACCTGATACTTGGGAAATCGACCATGATCTGAACTCACTTGACTCAGAAGATGCAACAGCCGATCCAGATAATGATGATTTAACAAATCTGCAAGAATATCTGAATGATACAGATCCACAGGATGACGACTCCGATGATGATGGGCTAACCGATGGTGCAGAGGTGAAGACTCATGAAACCGATCCAAATGATAACGACAGTGATAATGATAATATTCTAGATGGCGTGGAGATCGAGAAAGGAACAGATCCAAATGACCCCACAAGCAAACCATCAGAAAAGGAAAAAGATAAAGAAGAAGATCTTAATATGACCTTAATAGCCGGGATAATCGTAGTTATCATAGTAATAATCTTAATTCTCTTATTTTTAATGATGCGAAAGAAACCTAAAGAGGAAGAAGAAGTGGAAGAAGAAGAGAAAGAAGCAGAAGAACCTGGCATGATAGAGAAAGAAGTAGCACCTGGCATGGTAGAGAAAGAAGTGGTAGAAGGAGAAGAGCCTGGTATTGCAGAGGACGAAGAACAGTTCGAGTGCCCGGATTGTGGTGCAGTATTAGCAAGTAGTGCAACGGTCTGTCCTGACTGTGGTGCAGAATTCGAAGACGAGGAAGAAGAAGAAGAGGAAGCTACAGCACCGGCAGAAACAGCTGCGGCAGCAGAAGAGCCGGGCATTGCAGAGGATGAAGAACAGTTCGAGTGCCCGGATTGTGGCGCAGTATTAGCAAGTAGTGCAACGGTCTGTCCAGACTGCGGTGCAGAATTCGAAGAAGAGGAAGAATAAGAATTTGAATCGTAGTCGAGCTGAATCGATGCGGGATCGTAGTCAAGATGAATTAATAATGAATCGTAATCGAGCTAAATTGATACTCAGTTGATCCCATGCAGATCTATTGTATATTTGATCCCCTGTAGATTTGATGTTTAAGTGATACCATGCGAAGATTATAAACAACCGAGATATTATTTCTCTATTCCTTAATAAATTATTCTGGGATCTTAATATCAATAATTCAACAAGGTATCTATTAATCATTAATTAGTCAAGGTATCTATCAGTCTATCCTCAAACAATCACGATCACAGTCCAACGATAATTCTACCCGACTACAGTCAAACAATAAAAAATTAAATATCATAATTAACACATTACCCATCCTAACTTAATATTAAATTATTCAATTGAAACTGAAACCCAACACAATTATTCGATTAGGTGGTAGAGGCATGGCAGAGAAGAAAATTAGGGTTCTGATCGCAAAACCCGGGCTTGATGGACATGACAGAGGCGCTAAGATCGTGGCACGTGCACTTCGTGATGGTGGAATGGAGGTGATCTACACCGGCCTACACCAGACACCCGAACAGATCGTAGAGACCGCCATACAGGAGGATGTGGACCATATCGGTTTGAGCTGTCTCTCGGGTGCACACATGACACTGTTCCCGCGTGTGGTTGAGCTGTTAAGGCAAAATAAAGCCTCTGACATTACCGTATCCGGTGGCGGCATCATACCAGACGAGGATGCGTTAAAACTGAAAAAAGCCGGCATTGCAGCAATCTTCGGGCCCGGAGCAACTACTGGAGAGATCGTAACATTTATTCGTGATTTAGTTACATCGAAATAGTGAGAATGATTTTTTTTGGTGAAAGTATGGAGCTTGTAGACCGGTTACTTGCCGGCGATAGACGCGCAGTAGCCAGATTGATCTCGATGATAGAGAATAGTGAGCCAGAGGCCATTACGGCCATGAGCCTCTTATATGAGCATACAGGTAATGCGCATATCGTGGGTATCACAGGTCCACCCGGTGCGGGAAAGAGCACAGTGGTTGAAAAGCTCGCAATTCATGCACGCACCAAGGGCAAGACCGTTGGCATAATCGCTGTTGACCCTTCAAGCCCGTTCACCGGTGGTGCACTATTGGGCGACCGTGTGCGAATGCAATCGGTCTCCACCGACCCGGGTGTATTTATCCGCAGCATGAGCACACGTGGACACCTGGGCGGGGTTGCAAAGGCCACAAATGATGCCGTTCGCATACTAGATGCGTTTAAAAAAGATATTATAATGGTAGAGACCGTTGGTGCGGGGCAGTCAGAAGTGGATATAGTTAAAACAGCACATACTACGGTAATAGTTGAAATGCCCGGTTTGGGTGATGATATCCAGGCGATCAAAGCCGGTATCCTGGAAATAGGTGATATCTTTGCGGTAAATAAGGCGGACCGTGATGGTGTGGAAAGGACCATGACAGAATTGAACACCATGTTGGACCTGAACCCTACCAGGTACGAGAACGGTTGGCGGCCGCCGGTGATAAGTGTAATTGCACGCGAGAGCAAGGGAATTGAAGAACTTTACAACAAAATAATAGAGCATATGGAGTACCTAAGATCGTCAGGCGAGTACTCGAGTGTGCAGCATGTACGTTACCAGGAAGATTTCATGGATATCCTCAAGCAGAATCTGACCACCTACATTTTGAACAAGGTGATCGACAAAGGCAAGTTTGATGAACTGGTCGAGCAGTTGATGCAGCACAATATCGACCCATATCGAGCTACCGATGATATGCTGAAATCCATCCTGGGTGAAGCTATCTGTTTGGATATGAATGAAAAGGGTAAAAAGCCAAAAAAAGACAAAAAATAATGGGTCATATCTGGAGTTCAGCAAATGTCAGAACTTGTAGCGGCTATTGATGTAGGTACCACGGGGACGCACACAATAATTTTCAACACCGCTGGGAAAATGGCCGCAAGCGCATATAAAGAATATCCGAGTATAATGCCGCAAATCGGATATGTTGAGCAGGATGCAAACCAATGGTGGCTTGCAGTGGTTGAAACCTTAAGGTCGGTCTGTAAAGATCCTGCCGTGGAAAAACAAGATATTATAGCCATAACGGTGACAAACCAACGCGAGACAATAGTGCCAGTTGATCGTGCGGGTCAACCACTACATAATGCAATAGTTTGGCAAGATCGACGTACGGTCAAACAATGTCAAGCCATTAACCGGGCTGTTGGTCAAGAGGATATCTATAAAACCACCGGCCTGATCATCGACCCATATTTCTCCGCATCCAAGTTAATGTGGTTGAAAGATAATAAGCCAAAGATCTTTGATTCGACACACAAATTCCTGCTGGTGCATGATTTTATCGTAAACAAACTAACAGGCGAGTTCGTCACCGACCACTCGAACGCGTCAAGAACTATGCTGTTCGATATTAATGATCTGTGTTGGAGCGATCTGCTCTGCGATGAACTGGGCATTCCACAATATAAATTGCCGCGTTCAGTGCCTTCCGCCACGGTCATTGGTACACTCACATCCAAGGCGGCTGCACATATAGGGGTGAACCGGGATATACCTGTAATCGCCGGTGGTGGTGATCAGCAGTGCGCTGCACTCGGTCTTGGTGTGGTCAGTGAGGGGTTGGTTTCGGCCAACACAGGAACAGGCACGTTTATTCTTGCTCATATGAAAAAACCCAGGCTCGATCAGAAAATGCGTGTACTCTGCAGTTTATCGGTAATACCCGGTGAAACTGTTCTTGAAGCAAGTATTTTTACAACTGGTGCGGTCTATCGCTGGTTCAGGGATAATTTTGCACATTTTGAGAAAGAGCATGCAAGAATGATGGGTTTTGATGTGTATGAGCTGCTTAATAAAGAGGTAGAATCCGCACAACCGGGTGCACATGGGTTGTTCATGGTGCCGCATTTTGCGGGAGCGGGGGCGCCGCATTGGCAGCCTCAAGCAAAGGGCATGTTGTATGGTCTAACCCTGGCACATTCGAGACCCGACGTTTTACGCGCCATTATAGAGGGTATATGCTTTGAAGTCAAGACTTCTTTGGACGTGTTCAGTGATCTTGGAATTGATATTTCAGAACTACGCATAGCCGGTGGCGCAACCAGGGCCGAGATCTGGAACCAGCTTCAGGCAGATATTTACGGCCTGCCAGTTGCAAAGACAGAGCACGAAGAGACAACTGCACTCGGTGCGGCGATACTGGGGTGTTTGGGCTGTAAGGTATTTCGAACCTATGACGAGGCGGTGGATCGGATGGTTGAACTTAGAACCAAATACGATCCAAGAACAAAATTAAAAAGATTTTACAAAGACCAGTATTTAAAATATAAAAAATTATACGAGTGTGTTGCAAGCAATTTGCATTCATAAATGCAAATTATATTATATGTAAATGCAATGTAGATACAGGTTCTAAAATAATTAGAACTGAATAGAGGCGATTGACTGGTCTATAATCGTAGTTATAAGAAGAAAAAGGGGTCAAAACAAGGTCAAGAATCTAGTGATTATATTCGTGTCCGGTTGCCAAATATAAAAAATCACGAGATCTTCGGTATAGCTGACCAGTTATTAGGCGCCTCAAGAATAAAGATCATGTGCGCAGATGGCAAATCACGACTCGGGCGCATACCTGGCAAATTAAAGAAACGCATGTGGATCCGCGAGGGTGATCTCGTAATTATAAAACCCTGGGACTTCCAAAATGAGAAGGCCGATGTTGTCTGGCGTTATACAAAAACCCAGGCGATCTATCTCAGCAGGAAGAATATGATACCAAGTGTCATAAATGTCTTTTAAATTATTTGATGAGCTATTGATTGACAGAAGCCGGGATTAATTGTTGATTGACAGAAACTTTGATTCATTGTTGATTGATAGAAGCCGGGATTAATTGTTGATTGACAGAAACCTTGATTCATTGTTGATTGGCAGAAGCCGGTTTCTGTTCAACATCAACTCAACCAGGCTTCTGCTCAGCATCAACTAATCCTGGTTTCTGTTCAACATCAACTCAACCAGGCTTCTGCTCAGTAACAAATGAACATGGCTACTGTTCAGCATCAATTCATTAAAATTTAATATAATATTATTCCTATCATGGAAGCATGAATAAAAAGGTTCTCTTCGCGATCTTGGCGACTGTGATCATTATAGGTGCAATTATCGGTGCATTCGCAGTTTCCAAGTTTTTTGGCGAGGAAAAAAAGCTAATAATAATTGATTTTGACACCGCCGCCGCAAGAGAGAATGTTGAGCGTCTCATCGAGAACGGCCCGAGAATGTCAGGGTCGGAGGCGGAAGAACTGGGTGCAAAATATATTGTAAGTAAATACGAGGAAGCGGGGTTATCCGATTGCCACATCGAGAAATTCAGTGTGAATATGTTCGATGTACACCGTGCCGAGGTTTCGTTGGTTCAGTATGGCCCGTTGTTGAGGGTGCCTAATCCCATGGTTTCAGAGATCACTTTTACACATTTTGAGGATTTTGTACTTCAGGGGTATTCGGGGTCTTACACTTGGCAAACTTTCAGAGACGACCTGGAAGTGGTTGTTATAGGTAACGGCACCGACCCAACATCATACGACATCGCACAAGGTAAGGCCTGTATTATAGAAGTTGAGGAAAACTCACCCGGGAACACGGATGTTTATGAATATGCCAACGATGCAGGGGTTAAGGCTATTGTACTTCATAATCTGTGGCGTGGTTCCGATGTAGGCTATCCGCCAATGTTCAAAACAAACCAGGCGTACGAGGATTGGAGCGGTGGCTTTCCGGAGATACCGTTCTTTATGATCTCTCGTGAAGGCGGCGTGACCATGAAACAGCATCTAAGTGATAGTAAATTACGATTGGACTTCGATGTTGAAAAAGGACCGATGGATATTTGTGTAGCCGTTGGCGAGATCCCGGGCTCGGAGAGCACCGACAAATTATTCGTGATCGGCGGCCACCATGACACTTGCTATAATACTTTGGGTGTGGTGGATAACACTGTGGGCCCCGCACTGATCTGCGAGATGGCGGCACAGATGGCAAAATACAAGCCAAAATACACGATCAGGTTCTGCACTTGGGGCGGTGAGGAGGAAGGGTTGTACGGGTCGTTAGCATACTTCGATGAACATAAAGATGAGCTGGTTGGAAATGTGAAAATGTACTCCAATTTCGATATGTCACATACAGATATTACTCGGACAAATGGGTTCACGATCACAACTTCGATCAATTCATCTATAAAGACATTCGAAAAGATACGTGATAAGGTTGTCTCGAGCACGTCCGAACTGGATAAATATAATATCAATATCCGCTGGGATGATGGTAAATGGTCGGGGTCGGACCAATGGCCATTCGCATCACATGATATAGATGTCACAAATGCATGGGGCGGTGGGTGCTATGAGTACCACACTTACATGGATGACATTACACATCTCAACGAAGAGTCGCTGCAGATCGGGGCACGCATCGTGGGGTCGTACATAATTAATGAAGCGTGTTGAGGGATGATTAATTAAATTCCAAGTTCCAAGCACCAAGCTCCAAATAAATTCCAAGTTCCAAAACCAAAACCATCAAACAAGCTAAATTTTGACTTTTACAATTTGCTTTGGCAAATTTTTACAAGGGTAAAAATTCTGTTTATAGTAATATATAATTATTAGGAATTTTTAGCCCAGGACAATTTGTCTTTGCAAATTGTCTAAATTTAACTTTTAAAATACCACCATCAATAAATAAAACTACTTTATTATCCATATATCAATACTCTTTAGGGGAGATCGAAATGAACATAAAAAACAGCATACTGGATCTAATTGGAAACACACCCATGGTATATCTTAATCGGTTCGCCACTGGATTGAACGCCACCCTAGCCGCCAAGCTGGAGATGTTCAACCCGTACAGCATCAAGGACCGGCCGGTCTCGTATATGATCGCCGAAGCCGAGAAGGATGGTACAATAAATAAGGATACAACTATAATCGAGGCCACATCTGGTAATACCGGTCTTGCCCTGGCGTTCATTTGCGGTATGAAGGGGTACAGGCTCATCATCTGCATGTCGGAGATACAATCGGAAGAACGCAAGCAGCTCCTGAGGTTGTTCGGCGCCGAGCTGGAACTCACACCTGCAGGCGAGGGCACCACCGGTGCAAAGAACCGTGCGTTGGAACTATTAAACGAGATGCCGAACTCGCTCTACATCGAACAGCATGGAAACCCAAACAATATCAAGGCACATCGTGAAACCACTGCTGAAGAGCTCTGGCGCGATACCGATGGTAAGATCGATATCCTGGTGGCAGGTCTGGGCACCACGGGCACGCTCATGGGTTCTGCAGAGGCGATCAAACCGCGCAAGCCGGAGTTTAAAATAGTTGGTGTGGAGCCCGAGATCGCACCGATGATATCCAAGGGTGTTTTCAAGCCGCACCGCCAGGCAGGCACAAGCCCGGGGTTCGTGCCAAAACTGCTGAACCGGGAACTACTGGATGAGATCATAACGGTATCGGAGGATGACTCGTTTGCCACATGCCGCGAGCTGGTGCGTACCGAGGGCATCTTGGCGGGGATCACATCCGGTATGACCGCGTTTGCGGCACGCAAGCTTGCAAAACGGCCGGAGAACCAGGGAAAACTAATTGTGGCAGTGTTTGCTGATACTGGGCAGAGATACCTCAGTGTTGATGGATTATATGATTAATTAAATTCCAAGCTCCAAGTTCCAAAGTCCAAATAAGCTCCAAGCTCCAAATAATTTTTTAAAAAATATGGCGAAGGAGCAGGGTCACTCCGAGTTTTGGGATGACCGTAAAACTTTTTGTGATATGATGAAAACCGTAGGTTATAAATAACAGCGAGTGAGCAGGCTAATCTCGAGTTTTGGGATGATCGTAAAACTTTTTGTGAGAGGTTAGCTAGCGGAACGAGCTGTCAAAAAGTTTCCGTGAGGCACCAAAAAGTTTCCGTTCCAAATAAGCTCCAAGCTCCAAATTCCAAAAACTAAACAAAACTTTCAAATTTCCAATCTCCAATTTACAATTTCCAATACCCCCATCAATAACTATTCATATTCCATGTATCCACAAACCCTACACACCACGCCACCTTCGGTGGAAATTCCAAAACCCAAACCATCAAATTCCAATTACTGCAACATTAGCTTAGTTGGTGCTTAGTAACTGAGTACTGGAGCAGAAAATTGTACAAAAGGGCAATAAAATAACAATTTTCTGATAGTAAACTTTAAATATTAGACAAAATCCGTACAAATTTTCTTTTATATGGCAAACTGCATAGAGTGTGTTACATAAAAAGATTAAGGGTGGAAATGAAATGAAGCGATATACGAGAAAAGTATGTAAGAACGAAAAGGATAGATTTTTGAAAGTGGGAATGATTTTGATAACAACAATATTAATTCTGAGCTGTGTACCATTTGCACCGTTGGTTTGTGCGGGTAATGGTAAACTGGGGAATACTGCTCCAACCTTAGCCAATGGCTCGGTCTCACCATCCGCGGGGACTACGGCTACTACTTTTACTTACAAGGTTACATATACCGATGCTGATGGCGATCCACCATCGCCCGCAAGGATTATCATTGATAGTACTTGGTACAGTATGTCGTATGTCTCGGGCAATTATACATTTGGAGCTATCTATCAGTATAAAACAAAATTAAATGTTGGTAATCATAACTATTATTTCTTTTTCTCGGATCCTAGTAATGCCACTGTCAGGCTTCCCACCTCTGGGACATATTCAGGGCCGTTAGTAAATGGTTCAGGTGGCTCGAATAATGTACCGACTCTCAAATCCGGGAGCGTTTCACCAACCTCTGGTAACACATCTACAACATTTACATATCAGATTACTTACACAGATAAAGATAATGACGCGCCCACTACAAAAAAGGTCTATATTGATAGCACTGGCTACACCATGACTAAAACCAGTGGAAATTATACAAATGGTGCAGTGTATCAATATTCAACCGGATTGAATGTAGGCAGTCACAATTATTATTTCTATTTCTCAGATGGTAATAATGGCTCGGTTAGGCTTCCAACCTCGGGAACATACAGCGGACCGTTGGTAAACGGTTCGGGCGGGCCCAATAATGCGCCAACCCTTAGCTCGGGCTCGGTCTCACCCACATCTGGTACAACATCTACAACATTTACTTATAAGGTTACATATAAAGATGCCGATAATGACCCGCCGGTTACCAAAAAGGTCTATATCGATAGCACTAGCTATACCATGACCAAGATCAGTGGTAATTACACAATAGGTGCAGTTTACCAATATCAAACCACATTAAGTGTGGGAAATCATACTTATTATTTTTATTTCACGGATGGTAATGGCACTGCGCGATTACCTATTAATGGGACCAATTTCGGTCCTACCGTTACTTCGGGTGGGCCAACCAATAATCCGCCGACACTTTCAAACGGTTTTGTTACACCAACATCAGGTAAAACAAATACCAATTTCGTATACCAGGTCACTTACAAGGATATTGACGGCGATAAACCTACGATACAATATGTATACATCGACTGGACGCCATACACCATGTATTTTGTGAATGGTACCTATAAATCCGGAGCTATATATCAGTATAACACTACATTAGCCGTGGGTAACCATACATTCCGATTTTATTTCAGGGACACAAATTCTGCCACGGCCTGGTTACCTACTATGAACACCACATATTTTGGTCCAATCGTAACCTCTGGCACGGGTGGGACCAATAACGCACCTATTCTATACAACGGCTTTGTCAGCCCAACTGCAGGATATACAACTACAACCTTCACCTATCAAGTTACATACAAGGATACCGACAATGATGCGCCAGTTGCTAAATATGTCTATATCGACAATAAAGCATACACTATGAGTTATAGTAGTGGCAACTATCAACAGGGAGCAATTTACAAGTACACAACGAAATTATCTGTTGGCAACCATAATTATTATTTCTCTTTCAAAGATTATGGTAAATTGGCATTACTTCCCTTCAATGGTTCTTATTCCGGGCCAATCGTAAATAAGAGTACCACAAATAACCCACCAACTCTGGCTCAAGGAAGTGTTTCCCCACAATCTGGTTCTACTTCAACTCTGTTTACATATCAGATACAGTATATAGATATTGATAACGATCCACCGGTTGCCAAATATGTGTATATTGACGGGTATAAATATACCATGAAATATGTGCGCGGCTCAAATACGAATGGTGCCATATATCAGTATCAAACCATCCTGGGCCTGGGGTATAATCATACATACTATTTCAAATTCAGCGACGGAAAGGCCGAGGTAAGGGCGCCCATCTCAGGCGTATATTACAACCCGAGCGTGACAGTAAAAAATGGAACCAATAACCCACCAACCCTGGCAAGTGGTAAGGTCACACCATTATCAGGTACTACAAGTACAACTTTCACTTACCAGGTCACGTATAAGGACCTAGATAGTGATATACCCTCATCCTCATCATCCAAGAGAGTGGTCATAGATGGTGGCGGGTATCTAATGGAATATGTGAGCGGCAATCATAAAACGGGTGCGGTTTACCAGTTCAAAACAGCCTTGATAGCCGGTAACCATAACTTCTATTTCAGCTTCAGTGACGGTATCGCAACCGTGAGATTACCCGTGAATGGTACTTTTTCCGGGCCGCAGGTATCACAACCATCATACAATAATCCACCTACATTATCCGTTGGCAGTGTGTCTCCGATGTCAGGCACCAATACCACGGTCTTTACTTACCTGGTAACCTACAAAGATATGGATAATAATGCACCGTCACTAAAGAATGTATATATTGTCAACAAACCGTATGTGATGAGCTTCGTCAGTGGTTCATATTCAACAGGCGCGGTATACCAATACAAGACAACCTTAAATGTTGGCTATCATACTTTTTATTTCAAGTTCAACGATGGCAAAGTGGCTGCACGCCTGCCCGCTAATTCGAATGATACATATTTTGGACCAAATGTTACCGGGAGAAATAATAATCCACCCCTTGCTGATGCGGGATCTGACCAGTCCGTTAAATTTGTGTCGTCAAATTATATATATTTTGATGGTTCAAGATCCTCCGATCCCGACGATGATCCTTTGATCTACTTCTGGAACTTTGGTGACGGGTCCTTCGGTACAGGCGTCAATCCCAAACATATTTATAATCGACCAGGGGTCTATAAGGTCTCGCTTACTGTTTGGGACGGTGAATTCGCTTATACAGATTATTGTATGATTGAAGTGAATGGTTCAAGCGAGCCTGAGCCGGCGGTGAAGCAGTCAAGCTATCAATTATCTGAATCCTTGATGTTGATCGCTGGAATAGCCCTGGTATGCGTAATTCTACTTCTATCTGCTATATATTTGGTCAAGCGCAGGTTACAAAAATCAAAGAAAAATGAAATATTATAATAAAGGAAATAGAAGTGAAAAGGATGCAAACATACAGTAATAAATTTGAAAACCAGAGATTCAAATTAGTTATTGTTACAATAGTAACATTTTTTTTATGTTCTATGATTCTTGGGTTTTTAATTCATACCGGAACTGCCACAGCACCATTAGCTCCCGTTCTTAAAGCACCGAATGACAATGCATACCTCAATGATACGACACCTAAATTTGAATGGTTTGCTTCCTATGATAATGAGAGCGATCCTTTACGCTATGAAATTCATGTGGATGAAAAGACTGGTGATTGGAGTAGCTTGGTAATAAATTATACAACAGATTTCAATGTGACATCGTGGCAAACCGGTTCTTCGCTATCGGACGGTTCATATAAATGGCGTGCACGTGCCAATGATAACCTGAGCCTGCCAGATTCAAAAAGCATTTGGAGTGCGGTCTGGTATTTTACAATTGATACGATCCCACCCTCAATAGTAGCCGGTTCGGGTGATTTTACCGCGTATACTGGCGATCCTTTCACGGTCTATGTGAACTACACAGGTGGTAATGTTTCAAGTGTGTCTACATCAACTATCTATTACAAGAAATCCTCAGAGGTAATTTATCGAGCTCAAATAATGCTTGAATCCACAACCAATCATTTCTACATCAATTCACAATTTTTGGGACTTAATACAACAAACGATGACGATGATTATGTATATTACATCCTCGCCGTGGACAAAGCTGAAAATAAATTCAAATATTCAAACACGGGTGGCTCTGATTTTATTATCACGGTGCTTGATAACGATCGGCCTGAAGTGATCTCAGGCACCGGTGACATTATCACAACCACTGATGATGAGTTTTCGATTCTCATTGATTGTGTAGACAATATAGCTCTGGGTGACGCAACTTTATTTGTTCGTAAACTCGATTCGCAATGGCAAAATATTGAGCTTAATAAATTTTCACACAATAAATTTATAATTAATTATTCAGAACTGAAATCCGGTTTAGACTTGAATACATCAGATGGTATAGACTATGAATATTATATTTTAGTGTACGACAGTTCAAATAATATTTTTAATTATTCGAATTCCAGTGGCGAACCTTGGAAAATTGTGGTGGATGATAATGACGGACCCAAGGCCACGATAGGTTCCGGTAATCTAATTGTTACAACTGATGACCCATTCACCATACGAGCAAATTTTACAGACAATATAGATGTAATTAATGCTAATTTATTCATAAGAGAGATGGAGATACCAGAGACTGGCTGGTCCAGTAAAGCTATGATAGAGGGGTTCAAGAACAATTTTTCGATAAATTATGATGATCTAAAATCCGATCAAACAATTCAAATGAACACCGCTACTGGTGGTATCTACGAATATTATGTATTAGCAAAAGATATCGGTAATAACCACTGCAATTATTCACAAGCCATTGATAGATCATGGACAATTAGAGTGGTTGACAACGACCCACCAACTCTTGTAAATGGCTCGGGAGATCTCAAGGTTACAACTGATGATCCATTCATGATTTATGCAAATCTAATTGATAATATTGATGTGAGCAATGCCCAGATCTTTATCCGTCAAGTGGATTCTGAAACCTGGTCCCACGCATTTATGTTAAAAGAACCAAGGGATAATATTAACCGGTTTGAGATATCATACGATGTTATAAAATCTGATCTTGAAATAGAGACCACTTATGGAGGAAGTTTAGAGTACTATATAATTGCCAATGACTCTGAGGGTAATGATTATAATTATTTCGAAGGTGAGGATGATTTTTGGGAGATATTAATAACTGATAATGACCCACCGCTATTATTGGCCAGTTCGGGTAATTTCTCTGTCATGACCAATGTTAATTTCACGATCTATGCGATCATTTACGACAATACCGAGGTAACATCTGCAACTATTCATTATAAAATGATGGAGGTAGGTGAGGAATTCCAATCTGGCCCATGGTCTAAGTACGATATGATCTCCACCGGAAGCCCATTTGAACCGGAGCCGGATACCAATGGTAATAGTAATGGTAATAACTATAAATTCTATAATTATACGGTCACGAATCACGAGCTTGGCTTAGAGATGATCAATAATGATTTCTATCTGGGTTATTATATAACTGTCAGTGATGAAAGTGGAAATGTAAACACTTTTGGTGATGAAACAAATCCGTACAAAATTACAATAGTGGATAATGATCCACCTATTATTGAATCCATATCAACGGAGCCAAAGGATCTCACTGCTGCTTATGATGATGATTTCATAGTCAGGGTGAAAATAACCGATCTTGGCGGCAGTGGTTTGGATGACCAGAGCGTCATGATCAGGTACAAGCGTGGTAGTTATGATTCTACATACCATGATCATACCAATATGGCGCCTTCTCCCTCCTTGGATTATGGGGAAAGGGAATGGCAATTTGCGATTCCCAGACCACTTAGAGATGAAAACTCGAAAGATACTAGTATCAGATATAATTGGGAATTAGTAATTGGAGAGGATATTGATTACGAGATCAGGTGTAAAGACCTGGAAGGCAATGTTTTCGAAAGTGGAGTTCTGAGCGAATATGTTGATGTTGTACCCATCAATCATGCCCCCAACATAGAATTAATTGCTCCAACAAGTAATGAGAATGTAAGTGGCCAATATAATCTATACTGGCTGGCAACAGACCCTGACAATGATGAACTTTTTGTTGCTATCAATATAAGTGAAGACAACGGCCAGAGCTGGAAAGTATTAACCTCCGACATGGAAAATAATGGCACTTATTTGTGGGATACCACGAAATTCCAGAACGGAGATAATTATTTAATAAAAATAATCGCCAACGACAAGGAATTGGTTGGATATGATACCATAAAAGAGCCATTCACCATTTATAATGCGGATAAAAAAGCCGTGGACGGTGACCTTGAAAAACCGGCAATGTCAACTACTGATAATTTATTATTAGCCAGTGCAGGCATCTCGGTGATAGTTTTCATATCCAGTTTGGGTTTTATCAGCGGTACGGAGATCGGAAAATACAAATTCTTCTCATTGTTGATCGTACCCCTATACTCGAGGATACACCATGATGAGGTTCTGGATAATTTCACGCGTGGTCAGATATTTGGGTATATCAAGGCAAGACCGGGTGAACATTATAATTCCATCAAGGAATCCTTGGGGCTTACCAATGGCACACTTTCACATCATTTACGGATACTGGAGAAAGAAGAATTCATTCACTCACTCCGTGATGGGTTCAATGCACGATTTTATCCAAAGGGTTTCCAGGCAGACCTGACAAATGGTGCCCAAATGACAAAATTGCAGGAGATGATATTCAATAAGATCTCCCAGCAACCCGGCATATCACAGCATGAGCTGGTGACCCAGTTTGGTGCAAGTCAACAAGTGATCAGCTATAATTTAACAAAACTTGTAAGAGAAGAAAAAATCAGGATTGTTAAACAGGGCCGAGAAAATACATATTATGCAACCATTCCTGAGCTTTCGGTGATACCATATAGGGATCAAACCCAACCCGGGATAGGCAAAATGAATGTTCCTGTCGGTCAACCCAATCAACCAACCCAAACAATTTATTATCAAACATCATACCAACCACCGCCTATCACTCCAAAAGAATCCCAAATACCAACCACGAACCAGCAACGGTTACCACCAGCGAAAACAATAACAGAATAATATGGATAACTCCGTTTTTTTCAAGCATCGCAACTTTTTAGCCAGGATAAAATACAATAAAGCTAAATTTTGAATTTTACATTTTTCAATTTAAAGTTTTCAATTCCCTTAGCAATAATTTATCTGCTGAGTTCCCCTTTCATTCATTCATGCGGTTCACTGAAAATTAAACATAAATAGCATTAACAATGCGAATAAATGCAAGCCATAGGAAGGTGAAAGATTTGTAATAAAGATTTTTATAGTATATTGCCAATTTACTTATTATGATATGGGGTAAGAATCGATTAAAAAAAATTACTGTATTTCTCCTAATCCTAATACTACTATCTACCATAACTGGATGTATTAATAAAAATAATAATTATAAAAAAGAAAATTCTCTAGAAATTATATTAGAATCATTCGATCAAAATGATTACAATAATACAATAGAAATAAAGTGGTTTGCTTCTGCAAAAGATGGGGATTCTATTTTAATTTCATTATATTTTTTGTCGTTGAATGATACATGGGAAATTATTGTAGAAAATATTGATAACACAGGGATATATTATTGGAATATAGAAGACCTTCCAGAAATTGATAATAGTGAAATAAAAATTGTTGCATCAGATGGAAAATATATTGCTGAAGATTTTTCTGATAGAGTAAATATTAATCCTTCACGTCCGGATCATAAGCATTCACATCCTCCATCGATAGAATTGATATCTCCCAATAAAAAATATTATAACTATTCAATGGATATAATTTGGAATGCTACAGATCAAGATGGCGACCAAATAATAATTAGTATCTATTATTATTCTTCGTTGAGAATCCGGGAGATGATTATAGAAAATATCAGTAATTCTGGATATTATGTCTGGAACATAACGGGCTTTCCTATAATTAAGGAATGTCAAATAATGATTTATGCATACGATGGGATACACTTTTCTGATGATATTTCTGATATTTTTACTATTGAACCCATTAATAAAGATAAGAATAATTCATTTCCCCCAATCATCAAATTGATATCTCCAAATAAAAATTATTATAAGGATTCAATGAATATAATCTGGAATGCCACAGATGAAGATGGTGATTATTTAAATATCAGTATTTATTATTATTTCAATTCAAATTGGGAAATATTAGCTGAAAACATTCAAAATACTAATATTTATATCTGGAATTTCACTGGTTTACCAATTATTTGCAATTGTTGGATAAAAATAAATGCTACTGATGGAAAATTTTTCTCAGAAAATATATCCTCGAACTTTACAATTGTACCTTCATCATATAATGTTAGATTAGTAATAAATATCCAGACTTCAATAAATGAAGTGAAATGGAACCATGAAAATACAAAATTTGCTTCATGTTCAAGAGAGGGATATTTACATATTTGGAATGGTAATACCGGAGAATCAGAAGTTACAATATTTTATAACAATTCAGGTGAGAACAATCATATTTATTCGATATCTTGGAGTCCAGATGATTCGAAAATCGTTTCGGGTGGATTTGATAAATATGTTAAAATTTGGGATACCAAAACTGGAGAATTAATAAAAAACTCAATAAAATACAATGGAAGTATATCTGGCGTTTCATGGAGTCCTGATGGAACAAAAATTGCAGTGGCTTTTGGTAATGATGCAAATTGTATTCGAATTTTAAATTCAACCACATTTGAAGAAATATTTTATAAAAAGGCAGATTATATAGTAAAATCTATTATTTGGAATTCAGATGGTTCTATGATCGCATATTCTGTTTATGCCAGTAACATAGGTCTTTATCCTGCAAAAATCTATATCTTAAATACAGATGATTGGTCGGTAAATACTATTCTTGAAGACAATCCAGCAGAAACACCTGAAGGTTGGGCAAATACAATCTTCGATATTGATTGGAGTTCTGATGATTCTAAAATTGTAGCTGGATTCAATGACAATTCAATTGCATATTGGGATCTAACAGATAATAATAATAAAAGAACTATATCAATACATACGAGTCGAGTTTTTACAGTTTCATGGAATAAAAATGGAAATTTAATATTATCAGGTACAGAAGATGGATCAATCAAGATCTATGATATATTTAAGGATCAAGTTATTAAAAATTATCATAATTTAAATAGAGATGTAAAATCACTAGATTGGAAAAATAATGATAAAGAATTCATTTCTGGTTATTGGTATGCCTCATATTTTGAGAGTTCAATAATAATTTGGCATTTTGATAATTAGAAAATATTTTTCAATAAAGTCCAAATTAAATATTGATCCATCCAATTATCTATTTTTATCTAATGATTCTTGCTCAGTTCCATTCACCAACCCCCGCCCTGCTGAGTACCACCAAAGAATCCGGGCTCAGCGATATCTCACGACTTTTGCATTTTGCAATTTCCAATTTCCAATTTCCCCATTAACCATAAATCAACAACAAATTATTTTTATACAAGTTCAATATTATCATTTCCCCCAGAATAGATCAATCTCAAACAGTACGGGGCATAGACCATGATCGAACAAGTGCAGAAAAGCTATAACCCTCAAGAATTAGAAAGCAAGATCGCAAAATACTGGGTTGATTCAAAAGCCTATGAATACACCCGCGAAGCGCGAGCTTCCGGGAAAGACTTCTATTTCATAGACGGCCCGCCATACACCAGCGGCAATATCCACCTGGGTACTGCGTGGAATAAGATCTTGAAGGACACTGTGATCAGATACCGGCGTATGAACGGAAACAACGTTCGCGACCAGGCAGGATTTGACATGCACGGGCTGCCCATCGAAGTCCAGGTGGAAAAGGAGATGGGGTTCAAACAGAAACAGGACATCAAGAATTTTGGCATGGAGAATTTCATCAATAAATGCCGTGAATTTGCATTGGGACACAAGGACACCATGACCGAGCAGTTCAAATCACTTGGTGTCTGGCTTGACTGGGAGAATCCGTACCTCACTATCACCAATAGTTACATTAATTCAGCCTGGTGGACCTTGAAGCGCGCCCATGAGCAGGATCTATTGACCCGCGCAGAGCGCGTTCTAACCTGGTGTCCCCGGTGCGAGACCGCACTTGCGGAAGCAGAGGTAGAGTACTGGGACGAGACAGATCACTCGATCTATGTACGGTTCCCCGTGAAAGGCAAAGAAAATGAACACATTCTGATCTGGACCACCACGCCCTGGACATTACCCGCCGATCTTGCGGTGAGCGTGCATCCGAATTTCAAGTATGCCCGGGTGAAATTCAGAAAGGGTGACAAAGAGGAGATATTGATCCTGGTCGAAGAACGTGTGGATGAGATCAAAGAGATCGGCGAGTATGACGATTACGAGATCGTGGAGTTGATCGACGGCCAGGACATGGAAGGTATGAAATATATACATCCGTTGCTAGAAGAGGTACCGTACCAAAATCAACCCCACGATCTTTATTATCTGCACCGGGTTGTGCTTGCGGATTATGTGACCGCAGACATGACCGGCTGCGTGCATACCGCCCCCGGGCACGGTCCGGACGATTTTGAAACCGGTAAGGCCTATGATCTACCCGCATTCTGCCCCATAGACGAGGCTGGTGTGTTTACCGAAGAGGGTGGGAAATATGCAGGCAAGTTCACCAAAGATGCCGATGAGCAGATCATCCAGGAGCTCCGGGATAAAGGGTTAATGCTTTGGAACGGCAAGATCGAGCATCGGTTTGGCCATTGCTGGCGGTGTAAAACACCAGTCACATATCGCGCTACCAAACAATGGTTCCTAAAGGTGACGGAAATTCGAAATAAGATGCTCGAAGAGATAAAGCGCATACGCTGGGTGCCTGAATGGGCCGGGAGTTCACGACTATATCAATGGGTGGAGAATACACGTGATTGGTGTATCTCGCGCCAACGTTATTGGGGCATACCTTTGCCTATCTGGAAATGCGATGATTGCAATGAATTGATCGTCATAGGCAAGGAATCTGAGCTGGAAGGTAAAGAGGGTTACGAACCTGGCATGGACCTGCATCGACCCTGGATCGACAACGTTAAATTGAAATGCCCGAAATGCGATAAAACGACCTCACGTGTACTGGATGTACTGGATGTCTGGTTCGATTCTGCAGTATGCTCGTGGGCACAGTTGGGGTTCCCGGTCAAAGATTCCGAGTTCAAACGCTGGTGGCCCTGTAATTGGATCACCGAAGCACATGATCAGACCCGCGGCTGGTTCTATTCGCAGTTAGGTGCAAGTGTGATCGCATTCAACAAGATACCCTACGATTCGGTATTGATGCATGGTTGGGCCCTGGATAAGGACGGCAAACCAATGTCGAAGTCTTCGGGCAATGCTGTGAAGCCATCCGACATTACCGGTAAATATGGTGTTGATTCGTTCAGATTTTACCTTTTACGCGCGTCCGCACCCTGGGAGGACATTCCGTTCAATGAAATCGGTGTCAGCAATTCTAACAGGATGTTGAACATCCTATGGAATGTCTATTTGTTCTCAACAACTTATATGGCGCTTGATAAGTATGACCCCAGCAAGAATACCTATGACGAGATAAAAGGGAGTCTATCACCCGAAGATAGGTGGTTATACTCCTCTATGGAATCTCTCAAAAAAACCGTGACCACCGAGTTCGAAGAGTTCAATATGCACAAGCTCAGCCGTGCACTGGAACACTTTATTAACGAAGATCTATCACGATGGTACATACGGTTGATCCGGGATCGACTATGGGTAGAATCGGAGAATCTTGAAAAATTATCGGCATATCGGACCTTGTACGATATTTTACTCGATCTATCAAAATTAATGGCGCCGATCACACCTCATATCGCAGAGGAGATCTATAAAAACTTGGATGGTTCGAAGCAAACCATACATGCGGTAGATTGGCCAACTGTGGATGATACGAAGATCAACCGGGATCTTGAACAGCAGATGGTAATCGTGCGCGACCTGGTGGAGGCCGTGCTCAGTGCACGCCAAAAGGCAAACCTGAAACTACGCTGGCCGTGCAAAAGGATCATAATTAATACGGAAGATCAAGCCGTTCATGGAGCGATAAGTGCGTTTGAAGATATTCTTCTTAACCAGAGTAATACCAAGGCCATAGAATTCCTCACGCCCGGTGAGGTTTGGTCTGAAGCCAGACTGGAGCTGCAGCCGCAATTCAAGGTGCTGGGCCCGGCATTCAAGAATAAGGCTTCCGCCGTGGCAGAGGCGCTAAAACAGCAGGATGCACAGAGCGTAAAGAGTGCTCTGGCTGCCGGTGAATGCAAGTACGAGCTCGAGGTTTCAGGCGAGAAATTCGTTATTACCTCTGACATGGTCAAGGTTACCCAAGAGTTACCAGATCAAATAATCGGTGCACATTTTAAGGGTGGATTATTATATATTGATACCGAGCTAACGCCCGAGCTGCGTGGCGAAGGGTTCGCCCGCGAGGTTGTCAGGCGGATCCAGGAGATGCGCAAGGAGATGGATCTGCAGGTGGAAGATAGTATTGATACAACCGTGAACATAAGCTCAGAGTTGGCAGGGCTGGTGGAGAATTGGCATGGGTACATATCAAAAGAAACACGGTCAAAAAAACTTGCAATAACCTCGGATGTGCCGGTGGTGGGTACATACACTAAAGATTGGCTGGTCAATGACGAAAATATCAAGATCGGTCTAACAAAACGTGAATAGTAATCGAACTGGGTTGATGCTGAACCGTAATCATGATGGATTAATGCTTGATCGTAGTCGAGCTTAATTTATGCTTGATTGTAATCGAGCAGGGTTGATGCTGGATCGTAATCGAGCTGGGTTAATGCTGGATCGTCCATCGGTTTCGTTAATCGGTTAGTAACAATTAATCGAGGAAATACAGTGAGCGAGCAGGCTAACCTCGAGTTTTGTGATGGTGAACCGTAGTTCACGTACGGTTCTGTGAGGGCGTGGTGGTGAGACTTCCCCGCACTACTCGACCGAAATATGCGATAGAAATATGAATGTAATTGACGAGTCCATGCTCTCAAAGTGGATTTATATTTCTGAGGTAATACGGATAGAAAAGGTTAGAAGATAGAACACTCTACGGATATAAAATAATTAAATTTAAGAAACTTCATATATAAAACCTTTCATTCCATCTATCCTACCCACAAGATTTTAATCCACAGAACACATATAGTTACCAGATAGGATGAAAAAATCAACGAATTCTCAACAATCATGTGAAGAGTTCAAAAAGATATATCCTACTAAAAAATTTGTATTCGGTATAACTATTAAAGATATGGTTGAATTATTTCTTTTAACTTTTATCCCATTCATCTTAATAATTTTATTATTACAACCTTATACTTTTGGCGTTCATGGGGAAATGACTTCCAGATGTGATGAGACTATAATTTTTGATGGGAATAATACTTACACATTACCTAGTGAGAGACATGGATCCAATAGGGTTGGTAACTTTGATGGTGACGTGAAATTTGATGGAAGGTGGGGTTTTCATGGTTGGGTAATATGCAATGGAAAAATTTCTCCGGGAGGACAAGTTACAATCAAAAATACAAATTTTTCATATGAGTATATATCTGAAAACTGGCAAGGTGGGGGCGGTGGGGATAGTTATTCATATATCAAATTTGATGGCGATAAAGGTGATATGGAAAATGGAGTCCCATATTATTATTTTGGATTTATTGGATTATTTTTTGGGCTAGTATTTTGGGTAATGAGAATGGATTTAAAACAAAAAGAGATAAGATCAAGATTTGTTTTTTATTCATTTTTATCTATATGGCCTTTTATTTATTTGCTTGCAATGTCTTTTTGGATGTGTAGTTTTGTCATCCCTTTAGTTTTTTTGATATCTATCATTTTCTTAATTGGAATGAAGAAAAGAATATTGTATAAACATATTTCTAATTATAAACAATCCATATTTATTATGGGAATCTTTTTGTTAATTTTCTCGTTAATAGTATTTATTTACCCGATTCAAACAAGTAACTTTACAGATAATGGAAGGGCCCCAGCAAATCATATCTATTTTGGATTGATTGGTATTTTCATGTCAATTTATCCAATTAACATTGGAATGATCCCTTCTAAAAGAATTAAAGATGTTTTTAGAATCCATTGCTATTATTGTAAAAGAAAAGTTAGATTTGTTAGTATGTACAAATCATGGTTTTGCGATAATTGTAATATACATTTACAGATTAATATTTGTAAAAAATGTGATCAACAAATGATATATAACTGGAATATTCATAGATGGATCTGTCCAAAATGCCTAGCGGTCTTAGGCTATGGCGCATAAGATTATAGTGCACTATAAATCGTTCCAAACACAGATAGAATTAATGAAATTATGGAAAGTGAAAAGGTAAAAGGCAAAGTCGAAATAAAAACTGGAATTTACACGGATTGATTTGATGGTTTGAAACCACGAATACACACGAATTGGCACGAATGTTATATACCCATTCGTGTTAATTCGTGGTTTATTAAAGGCGTGAGGTTTTTGTACCACGAAGCCCCACAAGAGTCGGAGTACCGATGCAGGGCACATGGGCGAACAACTCGTAGTAGCGATGAACTTCCTTAATAAGAGCCGGATGGATCGAGAGGTTCACGTACGGTTCTGTGAGGGCGTGGTGGTGAGACACACTTCGCTACTCGATGTGTGCCACGAAGCTGTGCAAGATATGAGGGTTAGGCTCTGTTTAAGTTCCGTTTATCAGGCTCTGTTTAAATTCCGCTTGTTAGGCTCTGTTTAAGTTCCGCTTATCAGGCTCTGCTTATATTTCGTTGGTTTAGGTTCGGGTATCATAAGATATTAACCCCGAGCCTATATCAGCTAAAATATATTAGAGCCCGAGCCTATCTCAG
>JAEHCK010000200.1 GCA_020696345.1 Thermoplasmata archaeon
CCAGACGAATCCATAAATTATACACAGGTCATACGAATCGAAAGCGCAAGAAAGAAGGTCATCGGAAAGCCGTATGGGGGAGAACCACATGTACGGTTTGATGAGGGGGTGGTGGACGTAAGCCCACTGCCCTACTCTACCCTCCCCAAGCAACGATCAAGTACCTTTCTCCCATTATTCCATCACCACAAACACTTTAAACTTTCAGGCATATCTCTTAACCCCCAGGCATAAAGATCCTGGGTATGTAACAAATTTGATTAAAAGGTGAACTACATGCCGGTCAGTGGCGAAGTCTATATCTGTGAAGCATGCGATACCATGATCAAGATCATCAATGGTGACGACACAGCACCTATGTGTTGTAGTTCAGAGATGCAACCTATGACTGATAAGCTCAAGCTACAGCAAATACCTGAGGATAAAAATGTATGTGGCGCCGTTATCAAATGTAAAAAATGCAAGTTCAAGGCGATCGTGGTAAGCGATGAGGGTACAATGCCGCGGCATCATTCATCTGATATGAAGATAACTGCAGATAGAACATCCGGTGAATGGGATCAGATATATAAATGCACCAGCTGCGGTCAGATCGTCAAGATCACCAAAGAGGGTTGTGGAATGCTGCACTGCTGTGACAAGGAAGTATGCGTCATGGACGTTCCGCAGGTGAACGAATTGAAAATGCAGATCGAGATCGCCAAAAAAAAGGTGCACGATAAACCGTTCGACGACCCATATCTGATCTGTACCGAATGTGAGCGCGAGGTTAAGGTCATAAAGATGGGGGATGGAAAGGTTATTTGCCATAATAAACTCATGAGCAAACGTGACAGGATCAGATATTATTTCCAGGGTGGGGGACGGGTTTAAATTTGAGACTCTTCTCCGAATTTGGGCAATATTAGGGGTCGGGGTCATAAGCGCTAACTTCATTTATGATATTAAGAAAAACGCTCCCTATATAGTTGTTTGTACAATCTAGAAATGGTGAATTATGCATGCTAGATATAGGCTAAATCCCAAATCAAAAACCCAAATCCCAAGAAAATCCAAACTTCCAAACTCAAAATATTTATATTAACTAATTCTTAACATTTCTTACTTTATTGATCATTACGCTTAAGATGTTAATTATTTCTTGTATTATATCAAATATCTTATCCACTTTTGGGTTTTGGTTTTTTCTTGGGGTTTTGCTATGTTTGGATTTTGGATTTATATTCCATCTCTATTCACCATTTTTTTATATTCCCAGCTTCTTCCTTTTCTCCTCGATATGGTTCAGAATACCATCCACAGCTTTTACGGCATCGGGTTCCACACTTAACAGACCGCCCGTGATATCCTTTAAATCCACAGTTAGAAGTTTTACCAGATTAGGCCCACCAGTCACATTAGGTATTGGGTTTACGTAAGTATACAATCCGAATGCCAGGGCAAATATTGCATCTATAGTTGCCTTCTGTTCCATGTATTCGGGTGCTGCCGCCGCCACTGGTAGATCTGTCACTGGCACATCTCCCAATGCATGTGAGATCGCACCCAATAGATCGGCCAAGCGGCCGGTATCTGTACAAGTACCAAAGCTCAGCACCGGTGGAACGTTCAAAGCCTCACAGATCTTCTTCAAACCCGGTCCCGCCAGCTCTTTCGCATCAAGTGCGCACAGACCTGCAACCTGCATGGCAGCATTACCGCAGCCCAGAGATAACACAAGAACATCGCGCTTGATAAGTTCCTTGGCCACACGCACGGAATGTACATCCTGACCCGAATCACGCAGACTCGTACATGAAACCAGGCCAACAACTCCACGCAGTGTGCCGTCCTTTATAGCATCCAGTAATGGTTCGAGTGTGCCGCCGAGTGCGTCTAGAATGCTCTCTGTGGAAAAACCTACTATTACCTCCTTCATGGGCAGGTCGGTGATAGGCTCGACTGACGCTCTTCGCTCTTTAAAATTATCCACCGCCATCTGCAATAGTTGGGCGGCCTGCTCCTTGGCTTTTTCGGGCAAATAATTTACCCGGTCAGAAACACCTTCGAACACCACAAGTTCGCTCACAGGGACGAGTTTGAATTTGTATTTTTCCGCATACATGGGGTCTATTGGCATTGCACAGTTCATGTCTGCGGCGAACAGGTCCACACAGCCGCTTGCCAGGACCGCCTCTTGCATGAGCCAGTTACCGGTGAAACCAAAGAACGTATCATCCATTTCCCAGCGCTGGATCATCTCTTGACCGGTTTCAATGCTCGCGATCACGCGCAGACCTTTGGCGCCAACAGCTTTTGCCTTCTCCTGCCACTCCGAATTACGGGCCAACTGCACCAGTGCAAATCCAATGAACGGTTCATGGCCATTTGGAATGACATTGACATAGTCAGGGTCCAGAACACCCAGGTCAACGCGCATCGAATGTGGGCGTGGAATACCGTAAAGTACATCCTGACAGTATTCGTTCACGATCTGGCTCTGGTATGCCATAGCGATACCCAACCGCATTGCCTTGAGTGCCAGGCTCACATAGTAACCATCCACATTGGTCAAGCACGAGCTCGTGGAGAACATCATTTCACCGTAGATGCCGCCAGGGAATATACCCAACTTTTTCCAAAGCGCCTTTCGCTCTTTCGGCGCCAGTGATTCCACGATCTGACTTGGTTCATCGTGCTTTTTATTGAATTCACTTTCCACATGATCACATAACCGGATAACGAGTTCTGAGATCGACCCGGATGTGTCAAGACCCAAGCGTTCGGCGAACGTCTTCAATTTCTCGGGCTCTTTTATTTCAAACGGTGTTTTTCCCTGTGCCGTTGCACGTAGTGTTTTGATGGTTTGTTCGGTATGGTATTGATATGTAGATGTACCCATCACGTTCCGCAGCAGCATCATGCGCATAGCCATACCGTCACCAGTGATCCCGCACACGCCTCGCTTGTCCTTTTCTACATCTGCGCGGCACGGACCGTTGGAACATAGATCACAACGCACACCGCCCATACAAAATTGACAGCGCTTGTCCGGATCATCACCAAATCCCTGGCTCTCGTAACGGTCCCAGACATTGGTCATATTGTCTTTTTTGATCCTTTCATACAATTTCAACACTGAGTCATGATGTGATATTCTTTCCTTGTCCAAAATATCCCCTCAAAAAAGTTATTATGTCATCCTTAAATGTCATTCTAATATTTGTAAATTAAGTTGTTAATGAAATAAGAGGCAAATGTTAATAATCTATAGATGATAGGCCGATATTACTTATTTACAATTAGGGGTTAATATATATATTATACGCGCATTATGTGTATTAGATTATTTATTATCCATGAACTGCACAATTTATGACATATATGATGGGAATATTTTTATTAGGAGGCTGTAAAAATGGAAGTTGAAAATTTTATTGATTATATTGGTAGCAATCCGGACACTTATGAATGGCTGGAAGGAGAACAAGAGAATAAATCTGGTATATTCGTGAAGAATACCCAATTTGATACGAAAACACATTTTACAATGGAAGCAATTAAAAACAACAATCTCGAGACTTTACTGGCACAGACCCATCATGGTAAGAATGTCGAGCATATCACAAGAGTTACCGGTTTTTTCAGCAAGGTGCAGAGTTGGAACAAAGGAAAACAGGGCGAATTAAAACAAAGATTTAGAGTAAATGATCTGAAACGATGAGATTCGGAAATTATGTGGAATCCTCTAATATCTCACCTTTGATATCTATTATATATTTTTTCAGAGGCACATCTACGTTCGATTCTTCTATTGCATCGACAACTAATTTGTAAAGACCAACACAGCAGGGCACTTCCATGATGGCAACAGTTACTGATCTTATATCGTGATCTTTCAACATTTGAACCAGTTTTTCTTTGTAGTAATCAATATTATCAAATTTTGGACAGCCTGACAATAATATCTTGCCCTTCAATAGATCATCATGATAGTTTGGGCAAGCAATGGGCACACAGTCGCCCGTGATCAATATATCTGCATTCTTCAAAAATGGAGCATTGGTTGGCACCAGCATGAACTGGACCGGCCACTGCCTGAGCTCTGATACATTACGATTACTTGAACCATACCCAGCGCCTCCCGAACATTCGGCCGATCCCTGTGATTCCTGTTTTGCCTCGTGTTCGGCCCGAAGATCCTTGACTGTTGACCCCGGACAACCGCATGGAAGTGTGGCCGGTGCTTCGTATGTGGATGATCCCGGCTCCTCGATCGGTATCTCCAAATTCTTTTCTTTTAGAAGATCTATGGCCTCATGAAGATATTGGTTCTGGTCATGATCCCTCAGGTGTTCCAAATGTGCCTTTATCACATTTTTCCCCTGTTTGATCACATTCTCCATGACGGCTCTCTCGTCATATTTTTCAGCTTCTCGCTCCTCGATAGTTATCGCACCTTCTGGGCAATGACCCATACAGGCGCCCAGGCCATCGCAGAAAAGGTCACTTACGATCCTTGCCTTTTCATCAATAATTTGCAGTGCCCCTTCCGGACAATTGGGAATGCATTCGCCACAGCCCGTGCAAAGATCTTCATCGATCTTGATTATCTTCCGCAACACCATTTTCATCACTCTCTTTTTTTCTTTCTTTACCTTTAATATATCTATTATACGCTTCTTCACCTACACAATCTACAGCGTATTTACACCACTCGATACATGATGGCACATGTTTTTTATAGACTTCTTCACCGCATCGCTGGCATTTTCTAGATTGTTCATGGGTCCATATCTCAACTTCCGCGCCACAGGTAGGACATTTAAAGAACTCCGGTATTGGTTCTCGAATCTTTATTGCACCAGGGCATTGAAACATATTCATTTTTATCACATTTTGTTATAATAACTTTATAATTAATTTAAATCCAAGTATTTTATTTACAGTTGGTACAAATATTGTATCTACTTAACAATATATAAACATTTATCCTATAGATTATAAGGGTGTTCCGAGTTTGTACCTATCAAAAATACAATAAACATTTATATATAATACGTATTACTAGTTAAGTTAATACTTACTATATAATTCTCATTCTTAGATTTTGAGGAATTTTGATGAAAATTGATGATAAGGATAGAAGAATAATCTCTTTTTATGCCAGAAATCCAAGTATATCACAAGAGGAGATCGCCCGGGCAATTAACCTATCTCAACCTTCAGTAGCGTTTCGGATTAAGAAATTGAAAGAAAGTGGCGCTCTTGAAATGCAGACTGGGATCAATCCATTGAAAATGGGGTTGTACATGGCAAAAGTAGACATTTCATCCACAAACCCTTCTGAGATACTTACCATGTTCAAAGATTGTCCGTATTTCGCAAATTGCTTCAGCATCTCGGGTAGAAGTAATCTATGTTTATTCTTTATAAGCGAGAACATCGCCACCCTGGAAGCGATCGTAAATGGTCATATCAGGCCCAATAAATCTGTGACCGATGTTGACTTCAATATTGTTATCAATACCGAAAAGGATTATATCGTTCCAATTATATTAACACCAGATCATACGGACACGCCGCCTTGCGGGGTGCTAATAAGCTGTAGTTCTTGTCTATCATTCAAGGAAAGAAAATGTATGGGCTGTCCTGCTACTGGTGAGTATCAAGGATGGTTTTATTAATAATCATTTTAAATATATTGGTAAACAATGCTTATTTAAATTCCAAGTTACAAATTCCAATCACCAAATAATAACCAATCTCCTAAACTCAATTATTCAAACGTTAATTAATCCGTGTTTTGGTGATTTTGTGACTAGGCTAATTTGACAAGTCAAATTAGCTCGAGGTAAAAATTCTATTTTTTATTATATTCCCTATAAAAGAATTTTTAGCTCTAGATGATTTTTTAAAGGAAATCATTTTGCTCTGGAAAA
>JAEHCK010000069.1 GCA_020696345.1 Thermoplasmata archaeon
AATGAAGTAATATATCCCTCCAACCTGACACTCGAATTTATAATCATCGAGATGATCTAAGTTTAGTTGGGTTGTAATCGGCGGAGTAAGCGTACTTTTTTTGGTAAATCCCAGCTCTTCCTTTGTTCTTCTCGGTAGTTTAGAAAATCTCTCCTCACGAAGAATGCGATTAATCGTATCTAGACTACATGAAAAACCATCTTCTTGGAGTGCATTTTTAATTTCGTAGATGGAGTTATTTCTCTTTCTTAGGATTACGACTTTATCTCTAACCGCATCACTCTTTATTTTCTTCTTTGGCTTTTTTTCCATCGGTAGAAAGAACACTATTCGTTGGTTTTTAAAATCTCTAACAAGCGACTGAAAGGATGAGGGGGGATAGCCATGTTTTTTTGCTGCCTCTTTTTGTGTTAAATCTTTAAGATAGTATTCTTTCAGTGCATCATATTGTCTCTGTCTAGCCGTTTTGGGATTGAGAAAAAAATCAAGAGGATTGAAGGCTATCATCAGGGTAGGCACATCGTATACATAGTATATAAGGTCATTGACCTAAAACATAGAGCGCCGAATAAATCCGTATATAAGGTCGGGGTGTAACGTGCTAGATAATATGGTTTGAGTTAACTATGCAATAGTTTTGGGTACGACAGGGCAACCCTGTTTGTTGCTTATTCATACCCTACTTTAATCAGACTTTTATGTATAAAAATTAAAACAGTTATGTGTAAGGGGGTTGGGTTGTATTATAAGATATATAATGTTGGCGAAAATCGGTGATCAAAGAAAATTAATATGATATGATGATACTCCCCTAAATTGGGAGAAGAGGCAAATTTATTTGATTAAATGAGTTTATTGTTTAATAACCGGATTTGGTTTCAATGAAATTAAGAGATTTTAATAATGTGATAAAAGAAATATCAGGAAAATGTTTCTTTGATTATATTCGAGCATATATAATTAAAGAAGAAGATATGAGAACATCATTTTATTATCATTTTAGAAAATGGATAGAAAAATATAAATTAGAAACAGAAATCCAAATTTATGTAAATAAAACAATTAATATAAATGGGAAAATAAAATATCCTGATTTGGTTATCTATACCAATATAGGAAATATATATATCGAATTAAAATGTGAAGGAAATATTGAAAATAGAATAAAAAAGGATATAGAAACTCTATTAAAAATAAAAGATTATGATGAAAAATTTCTTAAAGGTTGGTTAATAGATTTTAGAATTAATAAAAATAAACGCGTATCTAATTTACCAGAAAGAATTGAACAAATTGCATATCCTCTGGAGAAATATAGAAAAGAACTTAAAAAACTTACAAACATAAAATATGATTGGACACCAAGAGATATTTTCTTTAAATCTAAAAAATATTGGATTAGTGGAGTAAAAGCGGCTACATTTAATTTAATGGATAATCCCAAATTAAATATAAATTATCTATCTCAACTAAGAAAAATAATTGGGAAAAATATTAGAAAAAAAGAAATTTATAAAATTATGAACCTAGCAAATTGTACAGAATATAAAGCAGAAAGAATTCTTGATTATTTAGAAGATTATGAAAATGCATTAGAACATTTAGAATGGATGTATATAAAAAATGGAAATTATTAAAGAAACTTATATATTTACATTACATGCTTATATTATAATCACAATTTTTAATTTGATAGCTGATTCAAATTCCCATTAATTTATCTAGCTTTCTGGATGTATTATCATTAATTTCTACTCCCATCCAACTTCTAAATCTTGGTAAAAATCTACTTCTATATTTATCCCAATCTGCTTTACAATCTAATCCTAAAGTATCATAATAAATTTCTTTTGTAATTAAAAGTGGTTTATTTAATTTAAAAACTTCTTGTTTCATACTTATCAGTGGATTATTTAATATTCCATTTGAAAAATATGATTGATCTTGAATTTTATCAAACATAATTGGAGAAAGCCATCCTTTTTTAGCCACCAAAAAATTATCATCAGTCATATTCCTTGGAGTAACAATCATTTCTTTTTTTTTCTTTGATTTGTATTTCCAGGTATTATTTTCCAAATAATCTAATTCAAATATTGAATTAGGAAATTGAGGATATCCATTTATTGTTCTCCAATATCCAACAGCATTATTGGAATCGGGATAAATTTTCCATGCTTCAGGCCTAGTTAAAATTTTACCTATCTCATATTTTGCAGAAATGTAAATTTCCTTTTCTTCTCTAATATATGTTAAAAAATATAATTGATCATCTATATTAACTAGAGGTCTCATATCATCTTTACATATTCCGTAAGTTAAATCCATAATATTTGGTTCATTATATTCTCCAAAAACATTATCTTCTTCAGATACATAAATAACAATTCTATTAATTTTTTCAGTCGAATTATTTCTACTTTCTCTCATTTTTTTTCTTTTGTTAATAATTTGCATATCTTGGTTTCTTCTATCATTACAAACCATAATATTCACATCCAAAAAATATATTGAAATCTAAAAATAGATAATTTTTCAAATATAATATATTTTTCAAATTCCCTTCCCCTGCATCGTTTCTCCTCTTATGTAGTACGAGCTACTCACCAAGAGTTATTTTGCTCACATTTGTGGATAATTTTTGACAAATATCAGAAGTTTGCGACTGTAAAGAGCAAATTCGGATCAAGTGTGTGCAACGAATCGAGACAGACACCCGTTTGTTATATAATCCGATGGTCGAAAGAAGTAGAGTACAACGGAGCCAGATTACCGCAAGAAACTACAATCATGGTGAAATGCTTCTTTTAAATATATATGCCATTTTTTAGTATTTGGTGATCTAATTTTATTTCAATATCTGTTTCTGGTAATATGGACAGAACTTAGGCGGTTCAGGAAACTCCAATTCCTTGCCATAGTATGGGTAAATAGATATCTTTTTCAGTGATACACTTCCAATGAACGATTTTTGAATAATACTATCACTTATTTTTATTGATTTGTCTAATAAAGCAATCCTGACTTCTTCTGGTGCCGATTCCCATTCTTTTAATAGTCCATGGACATGTTTTGCTTCTTCTTCCATTCTATGTTCCTCATAGATTTTTATTACCTCAGAGAACATCAATCTAGACCTATAATATTCAGCAATTTTTACATCAATAGCACGTATTTCTTGTTTTATATGTACAGAAGGTAGTTTTGTTTCGGGAGGAATTACCTCCCATGTTCTGATGGAAGCTGACGTATTAGTGTCCATTTTTTATCACCTTGGTCAATATCTTCAACCCAAAGTTAAGGTGGGCTTCGGGCAATAATAGAAGTTGATTTGAAAAGTATTTAAATAAGGGTAGGGGAGGGGAGTGAATGAAAACAAAGAGAAAATTGTTCATTAACATTTAGCATATATAATACAAAATTTCTCAAATTAAAAATAGATTTTCATTTTATTTCTAGATATTCCATTCAATATTCATTTAATTTATTAACTATTTACTTCCTAAATATTAGTGATTAACTTCTGTTTAGTTACTTTATTCCTGATTAAGGTAAGTTTTAAATATTTTAAAACATATCTATATTTAGGTATTTTCATGGGCAAATATGAAATTCTTGGTAACTATTTAAGAAATCGAGGAAGAAGTAACATAACATTAAATTTTAAAGAAATAGAAAATATGTTAAATTTCCAACTTCCCAACTCATCGAAAAAATATAGGGCTTGGTGGACAGATGATCCAAATCATGTTCAAGCATATGATGGGTGGTTAAAATTTAGTTATAAAGTTAAAACCGTAGATTTTGAAAAGGAAATTGTAAATTTTATTAAAATTGAAGGTGTAAAACTGATTGAATTAAAAATAGATACAGAATCTAAACAAAGTTTTCGAAATATAGCTTATAAATTTGAAAAAAAATGTAAAGAATTATTATCAAATTATTTTAAAATCAATCTTAAATCTGGTGAAATTCATGGCATTCATAAACTTTTTGATTTTGTTTCAGATGATAAATCTATTGTTGGTGATGCAAAATATTATACTTTAGTAAATGGAAAATCACTACCCCCTGCTAAATTTTCAGTAATTGCAGAACATGTCTGGTTATTAGAAAAAACTAAGGCAAAAAGAAAATTCTTAGTATTTGGGAATGATAAAAGAGTACCAGAAGAATGGCTTAAAAGATATGGAAATCTTGTCAATGGTGTTGATTTTTATTTTATTGATTTTGAAGATAAAAAAGTTCAAAAATTGAATTAAGAAGGTGAGAAAGATGAATGTTTGGGAATATGAAGATAAGTTTTTTGAAATTGCCAAAAAAATGGGATTCGAAATTGAAATATGTAAAGCAGGAAAATTTAAAGGAGAAAGACAATTAGATTTTGGAAATAAAAAATTACATGCGGGTCATATTAGAAAATTATATCAAATTGTAAAAGATAAAGGTCCTAAGATTTCAGATAGAGATTTAGAAAAAGTAGCCCCAGGTAGACCTTGTGCTGTTCCATATTTTAATATGATCAATAAAAAAGTATTTTCAGGAAAAAACTTGACCCAATAATAACAATTTATACTTCCACTGGATGTATGCGCGAGTAGCGGTGGGTGGACCTAGATGGCCACTCTAATAGTGTATTAACTCGGATATAGTGGTTTAAAGAATCCCCTGTGTCAATAATATTAGTGTATACTCATCCGTCGAGGCAGAATGCAGAGTGAGAAGGGAAAGGTTTGTAAGCGAGAATCTATGGAGGGAGGGATTTAAGAAAAAAATCTTTGCAATAATCAATATAATAAATTATCAGTAGTTGGAGTAGAACTAATATTATGTCTAATGTAAATTTCTCTCATTCAATCACCTCTCAAATGTATACCACTAATTAAAATTTTAACATTTATTTTTCCTTTTCTTGTTTTTCCTCGAAATTGGCAATCCAATTAAATTTGATAGTACGATAAACATTTTCATTTTCATCTGGCCAGGGAAATTCTTTTAATTCTTCATTTTCGGCCTTAACTGTTACAGTTCCAATATCAATATTTTCAGTGTCAACCACCTTTTTTCGACCATATTTGGGAGAAGTCATGATAATTTCCTCGGTTAAATCCTTTGGTAATATCATTTTTGTGTATTTCCAATTACAATAATCTTTCCAAGCTGAAAAGATTTCAGTCAGGATCTTAGTCTGTTTTTCATTCGTAATTATTCCTGTTTCATACCCCTCATCTAAACCCTTAGAACTAAAATTACTTGTCATTATTAACCCTTTCTTATCGTCAACAATAATAGTCTTTGCATGCATTCTTGCCTGACCATAGATAGAAGCTCCGGCGGTTAAAAGTTTATTCAGTGACTCAGAGTTAAACTCTGAAGGTCGGGTTAATATTGTGATATTGATTCCTTCTTTAATTCGATTTTCCAATAATTTTATTATTTCATGATCTTTTTCAAAGCTCCAAGAAGAGATCATTAGATCTTGGTTAGCTCTCTTAATAAGATTTTTTATAAATTCTTTCAATTTATTTTCTTTACTGACCGTCCAGTAAATTGATTTTGGTGTGGGTATTTCATTCAAGGAAAATGGAGAGTCCCCAACAGGGCGGAGTTCTCCCTTCATTAATTCTTGATTAGCCTCTAACCAGAACCCTCTTAAAAATTGGGAATATAGATCAATGATTTGTGTTTTGTCCAATTTAAAGAGGATCTCGACATTCTCGGTCATCGCCTTTTCTGTTAAATTACAGGTAAGTAGAAAACCGTTGGCATTCTCCGTTTTGGGATCAATTAGTACAAACTTTGAATGCAAATGATCGCCTGTTCTTACAAGAATATTGTCAGATAACACATCAAGAAGGTCTTTATGTTCATCAACAATATTTTTACTATATTCAGAAAGAGCAGAATAATCCTTCTTGAGGTGTGTTTCAGAAGCGGTTAATAAGTAAACCCGAACTCCTCTTTTTTTGGCTTTTAGAAGTGAATCAGTAAATGCCGTTGACTGAATAATAAAACTAGAAACGCATATAATATCATTGGCAGAATCCACTGTTGAAATCAATTCATTAAAAATACTGCGGTTATTACCTGCAACAATTATCTGTTCGGACCACTTTTCTTTCTGGACGCTCTTAGATTTTTTGGTAATCCATACGCTATTTATCGGTTCATGTTCAAGAACTTTATTTTTTGGAATCGCGGTCATTATGAAACACCTCCAGGATTAAGATCCAAACTCGATTGTAAATGCCAAAAGAGTTCAGTATTTTCTTCAGCTTGAACATCATTTACCAATTCTTGTTGAGATGGAAGATCTATTGATATTCCACGTTTAAACTTTTCAATAATTTTTAATGATAATTTATCATAGTCATTAGGGTTAATATGGTGATTGATACTATCTTTAAGAAGCCACAATCCCCAATTTCCGGCTAACTGGGAATTAGTAGTATCAATTGGGATTTCGAAAATGTCAATATTCCAGGAGCCCAGTGACTCCTTATTAACAAGTGAAAATAATTCGAAATCTTTTACGTTAAATCTTTTTAAAACAAAATTACGACGGGATATGTTATCAAGCTCATCGAAATTAAATATATCAATAAAGTCCTTTTTCCATTCACCCCAATTCGAGTCGGCCATCATTGACATTAGTTTATTAAAATCAATCTCTAGTGAAGGAATTGAAATGCGTTTACTCTCTGTACCAACAGTTAGCCTTGTAGTATTATTTGGAGTAATATTTAAAACTGAATCTAATTTGCGATCGCTATTTGCTCTTCGAAATCCACTTTTTCCTAAAACATAAACAAAAACTGAACCACCTGGCTTTAAATCATGATCACCAACAACAATTATATGTCTTTTGTTCTCGATAATGTTTAGACTTTCGATGTTAATAAGCTTGTCCTCCCTTTCTTTTCCGTTTTTATAAGCTTCATTCATTTTCCTAACCTCTTCTCTCAGATCAGGTGGATTTGAATATTGAATATCTACTAGACCTGATGGAAACAGTGGATCGTCTGAGAACCAGGCTTTATACACGCCTCTTTCTGGTATCAAAACTTTTTCCGATTCTAATGTTTCTCTACCCAACTCTGTGAGTTTATATTTATCCTGACCACGAATAGTTTCCAGAACACCGATCTCAACAAGCCGGAAGATTATCTGTCTCCCAACTATCACTGGTCGTCCACCTAATAAACGGTCGGAAATATCTTTGGGCATTATGATTCCATTCTGTTCCTCGGCCAATTTTAAAACTGATATTAGCTCCGGTCGGGAATCTTCTTTTCCTATATTCATTAGAACCTCAAAACATTCTGTTTCGATCTTTCTTGTACATATGATTTTTATCATCCTCATCTCTCCTATATCTAATTGGAGTGGGTGTATTTTTAACCAGTTGTTGTAGGATCTCTGGCATATACTTTCCACCGAAATTTTTTCGCGATCCAAAGATAATCAATTGGTATTTTGCTCTTGTTAGAGCAACATTAAGTCTATTTAGTGAATCAAGAAATCCAATTCCTTTATTACGACAAAACGACAGGAAGACCACATCTGCTTCATGACCCTGAAAACGGTCAACTGTACAGACCTGTACTTTGGTGGCACCTTCATTATCTTTAAAATGTCTGAAATTTGGTGAATTGAATAATCCTTGAAATTGTTTTGAAAGAACTCTTTCCTGGTTTAAATAAAATGTAAGAATAGCTACATCCCATGGACGGCCATCTTTTCTTGGATTTTTTTTAGCCCATTTGAGAAATTTTAAATATTCTTTTTTAATTGATCTTGCTTCACGATAATTCCTGCTTTTACAAGGATTTTCTGTATATACATCGATCCAGACACGTCTTTTACCACCATAATTACTGGCGAAACCGTTGAATACACCTCCTCTTTCATTTTCTATTCCAGGAGGGTCGTATAACCCAACCGGCTCTCCTTCATCACTGAGATAAATGAATTTTCGTGGGAAGCTTGAAATGTCTGGATGCATTCTTTGTTGATATTCCAATAAAATATGTCTGGGCTCAAGTACATCTGTACTCATCCCATCAGTTAATGTACACCCATAATTCTTATTCAATTGTCTTTCAAAACCCTCTTGTAAAAGCTCAATAATAGAAGGTAATGCGATTCGTCTGATTATTTCAAGATTGTTATATAGAACACCATGATCCTCATTTTCTAGAAAGCTAGGAAGAAGGTTCTTTATATCCTCATCAAATCTATGTATTTTTTTATTATTTGGAGTTTTTCTCAATTCAAATTTTCTGATCATTCGCCAGGCAAGTTCTTTTTCCCAACAAGGTATCTCATCTTCAAGATAATCTTCTTTCTCACATTTTTCCAGCCAATGTTGAACCCTTCTTTCAAACAAATGCAATTTTGGTATTTGGCCTCGTGTTGTTATTAAATCATTCGGAAGAAGATCTTCAACCTTTTCAAAAACCGAGGGTGAACCAATAATTATTCTCGACCCGAACATGGTTAATTTATTTTTATCATTTATTTCATCGTCCGAAGATATATCAAAGATCGGGACATTAAGCCCATCTGCCTGAGTTTGATAAATTTTTTTTTCATTGTCATCATCTAGACCGACTAAAGAATTAGTAAACCAATTTCTATTGTATTTATCACCAATACGGGCTTTAAAAACATCTACGCAGGCATTTCTATCGATATCATTTTTTAATAGCCCCTTAATATTGCCTTCGATCTCTTCGGGTTCAACGAACGGACTGAGTTGTCTTGGATCTCCGGAAATGATCCATTTACGGGCATATAAAGCCGGAACCAGAAACTCCTGGAAAGTTGTTTTACTGGCCTCATCTAAAATCATCAGATCAAAAACAGGCTCATGAGATTTACTTGATTTTATATCTGGATGCTGAAGAATTCCTATTGTGGTTCCACAAACAAGATTTGCGGAATTCAGTATCAAATGTGTGATAGTTCTTTCACTATCGTTATCTTGATCACTTTCCAGGGTTCTTAATAGATAATCTTGTGATTGGGTTCTATCTTGTTTTCTCAACCAATTAATCAAACGCTTTCGTTCATTTTCAATTATATTTTCCAATGTAAAAGGGCGTACATCTATTGAAACCCTTTTTTCCCTACCGAGCGGGCTAATTCTTATTGGAATTACATTTGGATCATCTTTCAATCTTTCAAGAACATTATCCACCGCCACATGTGTTGAAGCACAGAGAAGTATCCTTAAACCCTTCTTAACGGCTTGAAGAATTACCTCACAAATAGCAGTTGTTTTTCCAGATCCAGGGGGACCTTCTAGAATAGCAAAATCCTGAGTGCCAAGTGCAATTTTTACAAAATCACGTTGCTCACCAGTACCTGGTCGCGAATCATTTTTTAATCTTTCCCATTTATTAATTAGAGCTTTATTCACTTTAGGCCATTCCACTTTATCAGTGGCTTCCAAAAGTCGGAGAAGGGGTCTATGTCCAGGGTGAGGATGGTTTAAAAGTGCTCTTATAGCCTCGATTTGCCGCTTAATCGTGTAAGTATTTGGTCTAACATAAATGCGTTCTGATTCAGGTAATCGGTCTAGAATAAGGGTTAATGTTTCCTCATTTGAAGAATGAACCTTTATTGGTTTTGATTTCCAAAATTGAGTGGTGTCATAAATCTCATAAGCTTCAAAAAATTTATCAATAATGGAACTACTCATTTCTTCATTTATAGGTATAAGTGTAATCTGTTCCCTTGAGCTATTTTTATTCTTAGTCATTGACTTTGATCTCTCCCATAAAATCGCAGGAGGGTTTTCATCTATGGATCTTTTTGCAACTAGTAAATAATGGATTAGAGGATATATCTCTGAATTCACTCTTCTCATTAGTATCTCTGGAATATTCGGCTCAATATCTGCATAATATAGATCACTCAACCCTAACACCACACATTTTTACAATTTAATTATTCTAAGGGCAATTTTACCCCAAGGAGTAATTAGATTTATTTTATTCCTCCCATCCCGATAACTAGTGATATACTCTGCTCTCTCTAACTCTTTTAGATAATGGACAATGGAACGAGAAGTAAAATCATTTGTATAAAGATCGATAATGCCTTTATTACTAAGTCCAATCTTATTTTCATTTAATGCTATTAAAATCTGTTTCCTTTTTTTATCAAGTCCCAGAGGATTGACAGAATGCCAAGGTAAAACAATAACTGACCCACGTTTTGGTCCCTTTTTAGTTTCCACCCCCTCTACAACATAATAGGCAGTAGATTTCGTTAGAACTGCACCAGCTTCAGCTGCTGCGCTCATTAAATTGGTCCCGCCCGTGATATTGATCCAGAATTCAGAGTTTTTATTCGGATGAGATTCAACAATATCAATTATCATTTCAAGCATAGTGATAAATGAATCATCCTTAAACGGATCAATTTTAAGTTTTTTTCCTTTCAATTGGTCATGCAATTCAACAATGTTAGATAGGCGAGATTTCAACTCATCATAAGTCTCTAACCAAAATTTTTCTGATATGATAGGATACAGGTCGGTAGCACCCATTGCATTGATACCTGCAATAATGTTTTCAACAGTATTCCCAACCATGGCGATATGAACTTTATCATTTTTCATTTTATCAACCCAAATCCTGTAAATTCTTGTGGGTTTATTATGATTGCGGGGGATAATTACAAAATTATTGTAACTATTCCAATATGATGTAATTGTTACTCAAACCTCACAAATAGCGCTGTCATCAATATATAAAACAATTGAAGGTGAAAAAATGACAGCAATACTATATAAAGGGAGACATTATAAAAACTGGATGAAATCTATATATTCTGATTTTGTTATTGATATTTGGTATAAGAGGAAAGATCTTATTAGAAAAAACATAGTATTTTTTGATGTAGAGTTTATACTTTCAAATAATAAGAAACTCTTACCTAAATTAGTTTCATGGTATGAAACAAATCCTCCAAGAAGTGAACCTCATATTGGAATCGCATGGCATCATAAAAAAGATTCAATTAACCATTGCAGAGATATTTTAGAGAAGGCCGATCTAATTGTTGCATATAATCCATGGGGTTTGGATTATAAGGCATTAACCTATTGGAACATAGATATAGTAAAATGTTTGTTAAAAACATTTGACATATATAATCAAGTATTCAAGGTGATATCACTCAAGGGAACAGGATCACTATCAGAAGTATCAAAACTCAATGGTGGTCTGGAAAAGATAATCAGAAAGAATACTTCCAATTTTGAATTCCAGAAGCAATGTCAAAGGGATGTTAAAATACTCCGAGGATTATTTGAGAAATTATTGGGGGGTAAGTTTAAATCCTCAAAGTATGGTTTGATTGATATCGAAGAACTGTACTGGGAAAAAATACAAAATAACACATTAAGGAAAAGAAAAACATCTAACTGGACCTTATTGAAAATATTGGCAAACCAAAATAATAATTAACATTTTATGATTAAATAATCATTTATTATTTTAATTGATCTTCTTCATTATGAAGAAGAATTTTACCAATGCAATTAAACTCATTTTCCCCAATGAGGCAATGTACATCATCTAAATCTCTATTAAATCTGTCTACAATAACTTTACCATCTTTAGGAGAAAACTTTGCCTGGCCCGAAGTAGGATGAGTATGGAAAGCGATTTGGATTGTATTTTCTGGACAGTACCTATCAATTCCATTGGTACTTACACTCCTTGGTTCACCAACATTTTTTATCAAGGCCTGTTTTATTTCCATAGTATCAGGATCTAAACAGCCACAACTAAAAATTTCAGCTTCAGCTTGTTTACTTTCATTGTATACCTCGGATAGCAACTCAATTAATCCAGAGGTACATTTTCCTTTTAATTCCAAACCTCGTTTAGTGATTTCTACTTTGCATTCATCATTATTCATGTATACTTATATTGATTTGGACTATTATTATATTTTACTATTAAATTTAAATTTAGCTAAAGATAGGCCACAAACTAAAAATAAAATAAATATTAAAATCATCATAATGAAATATAGTGATAATATGGAGCAGGATATTATTAGAAAGTCTACACAAAATAATACGATCATATCGGTTATATTCAACTTTTTATCCCCTCACGTAAAGCCTCCACAACTTCCTCGCGTTTTTTATATAATAACTCCGATATGATCGAATTTAGGTTATTGAACACCCGCCCTCAAAACCCTACTTACGTCCAAATTGCGTCAGTTATTGTCACTGGAACGAAAAATCCCCAAATCCAGCGCCCGAAAACACAATTGCGACCGCGAATCCAAGGATGCTGTTCTTGACGGGCCCCCTCACCTCTGGACGTACCCTGCCGTGCCCGCAGCCGCCCAAGATACTTACTCAATGGGTTAGAGCTGGGGGTATTGGAAATTGGAGGTTGGATATTGGAAAAAGCAAAATGAAATTATCGCTGTGGCCGGGTGCTTCATTCAATGGCAGTTGAAAAATCACCAACCAACCCCCACATCCCATATTTCGGAACCCCTTTTTATCCCTATCTCATCCCCCACTCCCTAGCCCCATCACACACCTGACCTCTCACGTATCCAACAATACACCAACTAATTAGATAGTCGCCACCTATTAACCACGAAGACACGAATTATATAGTTAAAACAACGAATGATCCGAATAATCGAATGATCGAATTTATCTTTGATCTATTGTAAATATTCGTCGATTCGTTTATTCGTCGGTCATTCGTTGTTTCGTGTTTTCGTGTTTTCGTGGTAAAATAATAATAATCAATCGGTGATCTTTTACTCCGAAAACGTAGTGGCAACCGCGAATCTAAGGATGCGGTAATGAAGGAGCCCCTCCCCCCTGAACGTACCCTGCCGTGCTCGCAGGCGCCCAAGATACTTGCTCGATGAGGTGGGGCTGGGGGTATTGGAGACACACCAAAATAAGCTTATATAAAAAGGAAATCTATTATTTTTGACCGATTGTCCCCGACTTGTTGTCGGTTATCGTCGACAAAAAGATGAGTTTATTGTCAGGCGTGGTCGACAGCTTTATATAGCCCCTAACACATTTACATCTATGCTCGAGGACTCTATACGAAAATGGAACCCATGGTGGGCTGACATCAACGAACTCGATCATCTAAAAGGGGAATTCCGAGTCATTATCGAGAATATTCAAGAAACACTTTCTATTCCACACATCAAGGATATCATTGGTATTAGAAGGTCCGGGAAAACTACCGTGTTATATCAAATAATACAATTATTGATAAAAAATGATATCAACCCAAAGAATATTGTATTTTTGAACTTTGACGACCCCGATATTCAATTGGCCGCTTTTGATGATCTGATCAAAACTATTGACAAGATCAATCCGGACATCTCTCATATATTTTTGGATGAAATTCAACAAAAGAAGAACTGGGAACCATGGCTGAGGACATTGTATGATACAAAAAAATATGAACAGACCTTTATTTCCGGGTCATCTGCATCATTATTAACTCAAGATGTTGGACGGGTCCTTTCGGGTAGACATGTGACGTTTGTGATCTTTCCGTTTTCGTTCAAAGAATATCTAAAGTTCATGGGGTGGAAAGATTTTTCCATAGATTATCTGGAATATAACAAAAATAAATTACTACATTACATAAAATCATACCTTGAAGGCGGCGGCTTTCCTGAGATCGTGGATAAGAATGAATACCAACGAAAGATCATTCTGACCAATGTATATAATGATATTTTGGCGCGAGACATTGCAGCTCGGTATAATGCATCATTTGAAATTGCCCGTAAGATTTGTTATCATTTACTGAGCAATAATAGTAAAGAGTTCTCTTTCAGAAGTGTTGCGAATGCCACCAACTTTAGTGTAGAGACCGTGGAAAAATATATTGAATATCTAAAAGAATCGTTTATTTTGTTCACATTAAATGTATTTTCTTATAGAACAAAAGTCCAATTTAAACAAAATAAGAAAATATATTCTATTGATACCGGCTTGAGAAATGCTGTGTCGTTCAAGATCTCGGAAGATATTGGTAGGTTGGCTGAAAATATAGTTTTTACCGAGCTGAAAAGAAGAAATAGGGAGTTTTACTATTGGAAAAATGATAAAGTTGAAGTTGATTTTGTGGTAAAAGAAGGACTTAAGCCAACCTCTTGCATACAAGTTTGTTGGGACGTTAAGGATGAAAATACAAAAAAGCGTGAGATAGAAAGCCTCGTAATAGGTTTGGAAACTTTCAAATTGGATCAAGGAATCATAATTACCGAAGATTTTGCTCATGAAGAAGTGGTCAAGAAAAGACAGATCTTATTTGTTCCATTATGGAAATGGTTGCTAAGCTTTTAATAGGTAAAAAGAAGAAGTTTATATTATATTCTGGTTTGAAATGAAATAACTATGGTTCGGGATTAAAAAAATAAAAAAGAAATTGAGCTAGTTTTAGCACGAATTATATAGTTAAAACAACGAATGATCCGAATAATCGAATAATCGAATTTATCTTTGAGTTATTGTAAATATTCGTAGATTCGTTCATTCGTCGGTCATTCGTTGTTTCGTGTTTTCGTGCTTTCGTGGTAAAATAATAATAATCAATCGGTGATCTTTTACTCTAAAAACGTAGTGGCAACCGCGAATCCAAGGTTGCGGTACCGAAGGAGCCCCTCACCCCTGAATATCAGGCCTTGCTCGAAGCCGCCAAAGATACTTATTCAATAAGTTTAAGCTGGGGGTATTGGAAATTTAAACAATTTTCCTGAGAAAAATTATTCTACATTGTAAAAGTTAAAAGTGAGATTAATTTATGTTCAAATTCTATTTTGCAGTTTTGAAAAAGCCAAGGGATTTTCCAATGCCGAACAATTTTTAGGATAAAATTGTTCTGGTTTGTATTTTTCAATTTACAATGAGCCACAGCGACATGACCCTCTTTCCACTTCCCTCCTCCCGCTTTCCAAATTCAGTGTTAATAGATCGACAAGGACCTGAAGCTGTGGATCTATGATTTCATTCTGCAGGAGTTTCCCACCTGCCGCGAATGGTGCTGGGGGTTGTGCAAAAAATTGGGTAAAAAAGCTGGGATTCGTCCCTGACCCCCCGATCTCCTGACTCCTTCTCGATTAATATTAAGAATTCAATATAGAGATCAAGCTGGAGACTGATAAGAAACTGGAGACCCGTGGTGAAAAATGGAATAAAAAAAAAGAAAAAAAAGGATAGAGCGGATGTCTATCCTATTAGGTTAACAATAGCTTGTATACCATGGCAGTTTTATTTGTAGTAGCCGAAACCTGTTGGTGCTTCATACTTGTTCTCAATACCATGATCGCCGGCGTATGGGTCATTGTAAACCTGCTGTATTATCGCATACGCGCCCCATATCACTGTTCCGATCTCTACGTCTTCAGAGGTATACCACATACCATCCTCTTTGTAAGCATCGTCACCTGGATAAACGATCTTCACGAAGTAGTTCCATTTGTGTTCATTATCATCGTCTCCGATGTAGGAACCCCATTGATGGTTGGTACACCAAGCACCTGATGCTGCCGAGCTGGTGTAAGGTAGTTCATTACCCCTGTCGAGCTTTCCATCGTAATTTCTGTCCATATTGCTGAGCCAGGAATCTGACCACTTCATTACTAACCAAGTTTTACTAGGAGCTTGATCGATGGTGTCTTTAGTATAAGGTACATTCGGTCTAGGGTTATTATGATAGTAACCATTGAACAGATGTGCTTGGTAGTTGTAACCCCATTGGTCGTATCCGGTAGTAATAACATTGCCTTTGCTGTCGAGAATGGTTCCGTCTTGGATCTTGGCGCCTTCTTTCTTCGCTGCCACACTCGGTGCTAGTGCAACGAATCCCACCAACACCATCACTAAAACCACTAGTAATACAAATATCTTCTTCATTTTTGTCTCCCTCCTAAGACTTATTGGTATTTTTTTTAGGAAAATGGTTGTGAACGGTTATTGCCTTCCCAAGGCGCCCCACCTCGGCGCTCTCCCCCACCTCTCATTTATGTACTCGAAGTGGAATTGGGAATGTTATTACCTATTTATATACTTTATGTTATAATATTAAAATAATTCTTCTATGATTTTGGGGGAAAAGAAATAAAAAAGAAATTGTACTAGATTTAGCACGAATTATATGGTTAAAACAACGAATGATCCGAATAATCGAATGATCGAATTTATCTTTGATTTATTGTAAATATTCGTTCATTCGTTGGTCATTCGTTGTTTCGTGTTTTCGTGCTTTCGTGGTAAAATAATGATAATCAATCGGTGATCTCTTACTCCGAAAACGTAGTGGCAACCGCGAATCCAAAGATGCGTTACTGAAGGAGCCCCTCACCCCTAAATGCTTGAGGCCGTGCTCGCAGGCGCCAAAGATATAGGCACTTATTCAATGAGTTAGGGCTGGGGGTATTGGAGACACACAAAAATAAGAATAAATCAATAAATCAATTTATTTTTGTGCAGTCGAGAGTCGAGGTGATTAATTATTGATTAAAAGTCGAGAGTCCGGAGTCGTGAGATGACGCTGAGGCCGGGTACTTCAGTAAAACTCAGACAGATAGATTTAATAATAAGAGTCATTATATCCCATAGATGGGTATACAACGATGAAAACCAAAAAAAGAGACCCTATGAATAATACCGACAGGTTATATGCCTATATTCTAAAGAAACAGGTGGTATCGACTGAAGATCTGACTCGTTATACCAGAGATACATTTTCTAAATCATATCGATATTTATACTCAAAATATTTGAATAGATTATTAGGTCAGGGGAAAATAATACATGTCAGAAGAGGAGTTTATGCAGCTGAAAATCCCTATATCGAACATAATCCACCACCCGATAAATTTCTAGTGGGTTCAAAAATTAGATCACGATATTATCTTGGATATCATACTGCTTTAGAATTTCATGGGAGTGCTTATTCTGCTCATAATGCATGTTTCATAGCTACATTAGCGAATGATAAATTCCGAAGTTTTTCTTATGGCCCTTTATCATTTAGATGCATAAGTACAAGGGATGTAAAGATTGAAATAGAAACTGCGAAATTATCGGATCAAATTATACATATATCCAGTCCATCTCGTACTTTTGTTGAATGTATCTATAGACCTGACTTAACACTAAATTATGAGGAAATAGCAAAAAGTCTAATAGGTCTTGGAAGTGTCTCAATAAAAGGAATACTAAGTTCATTGAAAATATATAATTATGATATTTTATACCGCAAAGTAGGTTATTTTCTCCAGTGGCTGAGAGATAATTCTCCCTATTATGAACATTTCTCCAAGAAAGATCTAGAACTAATCCATGCTAATATTGGTAAATCTCCAATGTATTTGATAGAGGGAAAGAATTTTGATTACATTGGACAATGGAATCTATATGTACCAAAGGATTTTAAGAATATATTTATAGGAGTGAAGTAAATGAATATGGTGGAACCGCGTTAAATCTAATCTATACAATAATGAAGATTGGGGTGAAATCAGATCAAAAATTGATCAAATTATTAAAGATGTATTAAAAAAACTGAGATATTCGGATAAAGATGTTCGAATTCAAGCTTCATATCCACTTACAAGATTCATAATCAAATATTTAAATCATCAAAAAAAGAAAGATTCGATTGAAATTGAGATTGGTTATTTGCGAAGAATACCTGATCTTAAAAGTGATATCTTCATAACTTTTAATCATTTATTTTCAGATAAAAAGATTGAACTTTTAACTCCATCGCCAGAAGAACTATTTGCGAATAAAATTTATACAAAGGGTTTTGAACAGCAATTACAAAACTTGATCTTATCCGAAATTAATATTGAAGATATTGAGATTGAAGCTTTTAATTTTGCAAACGAAGTAATTATCGATATAAAAAACCAGGGATGGAATGACTTTAAAACCATTTTTTATTTAAATGGTATCCTCACTTTTGAATACTTCAAAAATCCAGAAGCTATTAATCCGAATATAAACCAACATCCACAATTAAAATGGTTGATAAAGAAGAAATAATTGAAATATTGTCAATGGCATATGAAAAATCCCCAAATCCAGCGACCGCAAAACACAAGAGTAACCGCGAATGGTACAGTTTAATTCAATATCTTCAAATAGAACACGGATGACACGGATCAGACGGATATACACGGATTGATTTGAGAGTGTGTAACCACGAATACACACAAATCGGCTCGAATGATATAAAAATATTCGTGAAGATTCGTGTTAATTCGTGGTTAATATTGGGGGATTCTGGGGATAAGAATTGAAGAATGAAGAATTTTAAAATTTATCCATTAATAATATTCGGATTTATTCATTCACCTTTTGTATAATTGTAAATTAAATTAATGGTTTCTATAATAAGATCTTCCATTGAACCATCATCATGTGTCTTTTCTATCTCAGTACGATCATTACCAAAAAGTAATATAGCTCTTGCAGCAAGAATCATCCCCTTAATATAAAATTCATCTATTTCTTTATCATCCAAATTATCAAGAAATAATTCAAATAATACAAGATGATCTAATTATTTCATCAATTTTTGACAATATTTTAACCCCTGAGGTTTTTCGAATATGCTTTTCACCTTAAATATATTTCTAAATTTGGAAAAACAAAGATAAATATTGATAGAACTCCATATACCCATATGCACCAGAGTAAACTGGTCGATTTCCAGGATAAGATTCAAAGCAAGATCAAAGGTAAAGCTCAAGCTAAGGTTAAAGGAAAGGCTCAAAATAAGAACAAAAAAAAGGACATGGAAAATGTCAATACTTTTAATGTTAAGGACGGTTTTGTATCACATCCATTGCTTCGCCCTAATGCCATAATTGCTAAAGATTTCCAACTTAACATTGCTTCCAAAGCGCTTACCAAGTCCACTCTGGTTGTTCTTCCCACCGGTATCGGTAAAACCATTGTGGCGATCTTGGTCTCGGCGGAGTTATTCAATAAACCGGAAGGTTCTGGTAAGGTAGTCATGCTGGCGCCTACGAGGCCACTTGTGGAACAGCATAAATCGTCCTTTGAGCATTTTCTAACAATTACCCCCACGGTCATGTTCACCGGGTCAATGGATCCCAAAAAACGAATAAAAGAATGGGAAAAGGCGAGGATCATTTTTTCAACACCGCAAACGATGAAGAACGACCTGGAAAAGGAAAGATATGATCTTTCAAACGTATCGTTACTGATAGTAGATGAAGCACATCGCTGTGTTGGAGATTATGCCTACACCAGTGTAGTTTCGAATTACAATGGTTTAGTTCTTGCGCTAACGGCCTCGCCAGGTGGTGATAATGAGAAGATAACTGAGGTAATAGATAATCTCAAGGTGGAATTGGTCGATGCGCGGACGGACCGCGATGACGATGTAAAGAAACATATTAAAGGTATAGAAATAGAATGGCTTAAAACCGAACTCACAGAAGGTATGAAAAAGATAAAGAAATTGTTAGATGAATTTCTATTGGAGAAGGTTAAAAAACTCAGGAAATTGGGTTTTGTACGAAAAAAGAGCGCAAAAATGGTATCAAAAAAGGACCTACTTCAAGCCAGAGCCGAGATAACAAAAAGGTATGCCAGGAACAAGGGCTTGATGTTCGGTTCTCTTCATAACCAGTCACAGGCAATACATGCCTACCATTGTGTGGAGCTTCTTGAGACACAGGGGGTATACCAATGCGGCTTTTATCTTGACCGAATGGGAACAAAAGAAAAGAGATCCAAAGCTGAGAAGGGATTCCTTAATGATCAACGTATTCAAAAGACGATCTATTTAATAAAGGCTCATAAAGGGGTTACTCATCCCAAGATCGATGTTCTGGAAGATTTATTGAGAAGTTCGGTTGCCAAGGGCGAAACCGCGATAGTATTCACGCAGATACGTGACACAATACCATTGATAATGGAGAGGTTAGAAGGCATCAAGATACGTAGGTTCGTTGGCCAGGCCAAAGGAAAAGATGGTAAAGGTTTAAAACAAAAAGAGCAAAAAGCGATCTTGGACCAGTTCAGAAAGCGAGAATTCAATATTCTAATAGCCACGTCTGTTGGCGAGGAAGGTATCGATATTCCGGATGTAGATCTTGTAGTATTCTATGAGCCAATCCCTTCCGAGATACGAACCATTCAGCGTAGAGGCAGGACCGGTAGGTCGTCTGAGGGCAGGGTGATAGTTCTTATTACCTCGGATACCAGAGATGAAGCGTATTTTTGGGCGGAAAATAAAAGGGAGAGCAAGATGAGCAAAATAATTACAAAACTCAGCACCAGGGATTCACAGGAGCCAGAAAATGTAATTGGGAAATCTTAATGTGATCAGGCCATCTTGAATTTTTTCAATTACTTTGGCTCTTAGATCGTCATCTTCGATCGCCTTGGTCTGAGTGATCAGTTTTGTAGAAAGATCGGCCGCCGATCCGAGCCGACCTCTGAAGCTTTTTGATTCAATGATATCATAAACTGTTGATTTACTATAACCCAGTGCATCTGCAATTACCTTTTGATTTTATATCTTCCCGATTTTCAAAGCTCATAGATCGCGTTCTCTCGTTCTATTGAGGTCATATCTTGTATCTATTTACCAAGAAGATTCGAAGGACACGAAATTGCGGTTACATTATCGACATTTTTCGTGCTTTCGTGGTAAAATAATAATAATCAATCGGTGATCTTTTACTCCGAAAACGTAGTGGCAACCGCGAATCCAAGGATGCGGTACTGAAGGAGCCCCTCACCCCAAACACCGACATGCCGTGCTCGAAGCACTTACTCGATGAGTTAGAGCTGGGGGTATTGGAGATTGAAGATTCGAACAATTTTCCTGAGAAAAATTATTCTACATTGTAAAAGTTAAAAGTGAGATTAATTTATGTTCAAATTCTATTTTGCAGTTTTGAAAAAGCCAAGGGATTTTCCAATGCCGAACAATTTTTAGGAGAAAATTGTTCTGGTTTGTATTTTTCAATTTACAATGAGCCATAGCGACATAACCCTCTTTCCACTTTCCTCCTCCCTCTTTCCAAGTTCAGTGTTAATAGATCAACAACATGGATATATGCCTGGAAATCTATTATTTTTCACTTATGATCAATTTTCATCGTAGAACCAGTCATATAACGGTATAAAATCAATATAATATCCATCAATTTTTTCTTTGTCTCTAAAATTTTTAGTAATTATTTTTAGATTATTGCATTTTAATTCATTAGCACCGTTTAATAATGACCGGATTTCCCTCTCTTTAATTGAAGTTTCCGATGGATTCTGACAAACTTGTATGAGGCCGTTAGCTTTTTTATCTTTTAATATAATGAAATCAATTTCATAGCCTTTGGAATTCTTCCAGTAAAAAATATTTTCATAACCATATTTCAGAAGAAGGGTTAAATATATTGCATTTTCCATCTTTCGACCAGTATCATCAGAGAACTTGGTAGTTATATGATTGATGAAAGCATTATCAACAAAATACACCTTTCGAGGATAATAAAGTCTATCTTTAATTTTTGGTGAAAATATCTGAACAAAAAATGAGAAATATATCTCCTCCAGATAACCAGTGTAATTAAGTAATGTTTCTTTACCTACCGAGATGCCCTGTGATCTAAGGGTATTGTAAGTTTTATTTGTTGAATGATATGTTTGATTCAGGACCAATTTGATATAATCATGGATCAGAGAAATATTTTTTATATGGTATCTCTCACAAATGTCCAAAGCGATGATCGTTCGAAAATAATCTTGTACCAGCGACTTTTTCTTCCTCTCCGAAGGCTCTAATACAACCTCGGGAAAACCTCCGAAATTTAAATATTCGTTTATTGGTTTCAATGTTTTTGCTCTCTGAACTGCACTAATTTTTTTTGGATCACTCAATTTAAACTTATTGAATGACGCATACTCTCTAAAAGAGAGAGGAAAAACTTCATAGGTCAACGTGCGTCCCCGTAAAGAATATGGAATTTTTTTTGAGGATAATTTTGACGAGGAGGAAGTAAGGTATATATTGAAATTTTTATATCTGTCATAAATTCTTCGGATCCATCTGTCCCATTTTGGGATATGATGAATTTCGTCCAGAAAAAGATAATAATCTCTTTCACCGTATAATTCAACCAAAGTGGGTAATAGTTCTGTTAAAATTTCAGTTTTCCATTCGATTCTCTCATCTTCAAAATTCAAATATACTATATTTTCTCGTTCAATATTCATTTTTTTATTCAAATGATCAATAATTTGAAACATAATATATGTCTTCCCCACTCTACGACACCCGGTGAAAAGGTTTATTTTCTTTACCTTATTTTCGAACACTGCAGGCTCGATAATTCTCGGCTTATACTCAGGTATCCATAGATCCTGCCATTCAAGAACAAGTTCCCGCATACATAGCGATATATTATTAAAGGCATATAAATTATCGGTCTATTTCTTGACCGAAGATAACTAAGTTACGGTCAATTATTAGACCGTTTTACAAGTCACTCATTGAAAAAGGACCGATAACAAAAAAGGAAGAAGTTTATAAAATATTCTGGTTTGAAATGAAATAACTATGGTTCGGGATTAGGTTCGGGATTTAAAAAATAAAAAAGAAATTGTGCTTGAATTTGGCGATAAAGTTTTTTTATCAATTCTTGTCCAATTTGCAACTGGCACATGAAAGATCCCCAAATCCGAAATAAGAATGTCCCAAACTAGTTTTTCCTGCTGAAGTTTGGAACAGAATATTATGAGCTTATTATTAATGGATTATAATAATTTTCTGGCAGGAAAATTTTTATTCAATTGGAAAATTAGTAAATGAAAATTTTCCGTTTAGATTTGTTTTTAATTCTTGATTTTAATATTTGTGATTTAGAATTTTTTTCCATCAATAATAAAGACGAATTCGACTGGTTGCATTTAAATTCCAATATACGTCAAAAATATTACTTCGTAAAAGAAGCAATAATATACTTATTTTTTTTCACCAGTTAAATGACAAGATTTATTTTACAGTCTGTCATTATGGTGGGGTATATGGATGAAAAGCGACGTAAAAAAATTATCAAGCTATTGAACCACCCGATATTTGATCTGGGTAATGTATCCGAACGATCGCTTCAGTTATATGACCAGGCACTGACGCACAGGTCATATGCCAAGGAGCAGGAAGATAAAAAAATACAGTGTGTAGACAATGAACGCCTAGAATTTCTCGGTAACTTCGTCCTGGGTCTGGTGGTGAGTGAATATCTCTATGAGGAGTTCTCATACTCCGAGGGCGAGATGACCGTGCGCATGGAAGTGGTCAGTGATGCTAAACTTGCCGAGATCATCACGAAAAGCGAGGTGGGGCGGGATAATATGCATATTCTTCTTGGAAAAAGAGAATTGGGCCGCACCAGCAAGTTAGAAGACTCCATTCTTGCAGGAGCTTTGGAGGCGTTTATCGGGGCGGTGTATCTTGACCAGGGTTTGAAGAAGGTCAGGAAGATCATTATAAATCTATTCGGCTCGGAGATAAATGATTTTGATCCAACCAGGAATTATATCGGCCGTCTACAGGAGCTTGTGCAAAAGAAGAAATTAGGTAAAATGAAATATGTTGAATCGCGCTTGACAGGGCCGGACCATAGGCCCACATTCCAGGCAGTTGTAAAGATATCGGGAAAAACGTATGGCAAGGGTGTGGGGAAAAATAAAAAGGCTGCAAAAATGGATGCGGCAAAAATCGCGTTAAAGAAACTTGGAAAAGTCAAAAGTAGTACTAATTGCTAATAATAGGGTAGAGGAAAGAGGACTCTTTAATGTGTTGATAATTCAATGCGCTAGAGGAAAGAGGGTTTTGACGATAATATTTTAACCCTCTGTCCACTGTCCTCTTCCCTCTGTCCTCCTAAAACTCCAATAACCATGAAGTTATAAATATAAGAATCGAAAAATTTCCTCAAAGAGATTTAATCAGGATATTTTTCTTACTGCCTTGATCGGGAGAAAAACCGAAATTATTAATATTGGATCGTAGATATTTCATTTTAGTGGGCATTTCCATACCGTAATATGGTGGCAATAAGATGGTAGAAAAAAAATTGAAAACAAAAAGAAAGACGACTGGAAGATCCAAAACGCGGGTTAAAGGTAAGCGTACCCACCGTGCACGTGGTTATGATCGGTATGACCGATATGACGAACCCGAGTATTGGCGCGAATCACCACACCAACCACCTCACACAGATCAATACCCACCACCGCCACCACCATCCCCATCACACCCGCCATACCCACCATACTATGGTCCACCATATCCAAGAATGGGTAGAACAAGCAAACCTACAATCGCCGGTGTGCTGCTTATAATCGCGGGAGTGTTGGGGATAATATCCGCTGTATTAGCGGGTTTTTTTGGTGTGCTGATGGGCGATCCTGCAGGTTTAATGGAGCTTACAGGTGAAGATGATAATGCAGATGTCACAGGGTCAATATCTCTTGATGATGGTTCGGCTGCGCAAAATGTAACTATCTCTGTAATTGATGAACATATAAGCACCCAAACAGATGCCAATGGCGAGTTTAGATTGAAAAATGTGCCAATTGGCAATCAGAAGCTCAAGTTGGAAAAAGAGGGATATAAAACAATTATCCATAAGACATTCATAGTTCCCAGTAACGATAGTACATGGGATAACTTTAACCCCGAAGGTGAGGAATTTGACAATGATTATGAATTCATTCTGGAGCGGGGTAACGAGACAATAACAGAAGGAGAATACCCGCCTTTCCAAGTTATGACAACATTTTGTTATACCTGTGCTGTAATTGCTGCTATTCTATCGATATTTTCCATAGTTGGCGGCATTTATGCCATGAAAAGAAAAAAGTTTCATATCGTGGTCGCCGGTGCGATCTTGGGGATATTCTCTATTGGCTTCATTATCGGGGCCATATTAGCGATCATTGCACTAATTATGATATTCATGTCCAAACAAGAATTCATGGATAAGGAATCCTCTAGGCCAAGAGAAGATAAAGATTTGTATAAGCCATATTGAATTAAGCTCCAAGTTCCAAATTCCAAGGACCAAATAATTTTTAAAAAAATATGGTGAAGGAGCAGGGTCACTCCGAGTTTTGGGATGACCGTAAAACTTTTTGTGATATGATGAAAATCGTAGGTTATAAATAACAGCGAGTGAGCAGGCTAATCTCGAGTTTTGGGATGACCGTAAAACTTTTTGTGAGAGGTTAGCTAGCGGAACGAGCTGTCAAAAAGTTTCCGTGAGGCACCAAAAAGTTTC
>JAEHCK010000267.1 GCA_020696345.1 Thermoplasmata archaeon
GGTTGATATTTTAGCGATAATACCCGAATCCCACAAGCGAGTTAAATCATTATCGATTTAAAGCGTGCGAATCCCGAATCCCGGTGATGAATGACGTTGACAATTTGTTGATAATCACCAAGCGTACACATCTCGCATCCCTAACCTATAAATACATTCTTTATCTAAATAGATATATGAACCTTAACATTATTCAACCAGCTCAACGATCACTGCCACGGCATTGCCGCCGCCAAGACATAGTGTTGCAAGACCGCGATGGTCACCGCGTTGTTTCATGGCATATAATAACGTGGTGAATACACGTGCACCCGAGGCACCGATGGGATGGCCGAGCGCCACCGCACCGCCATGCACGTTGAAGTTCTCGGGTGGAATGTTGAATTCTCTCGAGATGGCGATGGATGCAGTGGAAAACGCTTCATTATGCTCATAGATATCGATATCTTCGGGCTTGAAACCTGTTTTATTAAATAATTTCTTCAAGGTCGGTACCGGTGCATACATCACGTCTTCGGGCTTAACTCCGCCTGTTGCAAAGTCCACGATCTTGGCTAGTGGTGTAATTTCCAGCTCCTCGGCTTTTTCAGCATTCATCACAACCGTTGCTGCGGCGCCGTCACTGATCTGCGATGCATTTCCCGCGGTGATCAAACCATCTTTCTTGAATGCCGGTTTAAGTTTACTCAATTTCTCCAGTGTGGAATCGGGTCGTACTCCCTCATCGATCTCGGCGATAATCGGGTCACCATTTCTCTGCGGTACCTCGACGGGCAGCATCTCATCTTTGAACTTGCCTTCCACCGCGGCTTTGTGCGCTTTCATGTGGCTTTCAACCGAGAACTCGTCCGCCTCTTGACGGGTAATACCATATTTCTCGGCTATGATCTCACCGGTCAAACCCATATGGAAATCATTATAGACATCCCAAAGACCGTCATTTACCATGGCATCAATGATCTTATTATTACCCAATCGATAACCACTCCTGCCTTTATCCAATAGATATGGCCCGAGTGTCATGTTCTCCATGCCGCCCGCTATTACGATATCCATATCACCGGCCTTGATCTCCGATGCGGCCAACATAACAGCCTTTAAGCCTGAACCGCAAACCTTGTTCACGGTGAACGCGCCAACCTCTACAGGTAGATCACTGTATATTGCGGCCTGCCGTGCCGGGTTCTGGCCCAAACCGGCCGAGATCACATTGCCCATGATCACCTCGTCGATCATGGTCGGGTCCACCTTTGAGCGTTGAACCGCTTCCCTGATAACATACGTGCCCAATTTGACTGCCGGTGTATTCTTGAATACGCCTTGGAATCTACCGATGGCTGTGCGTACAGCGCTTGTGATTACTACTTCATTTACCAACTTGATCCCCCGAGCTAATATCTCCTAGTGATGATCGGCAAATAGATAACAGAATATAAATATTGTGTGATAAAAGGAAATTATGATCTTTTGAATATTTAAATGATAAGGATTGGGATGATATTCAATCGGCCCGGGAAGTTGACAGATGAGATATTGTACAGATACATGGTTTTTAATAATATGTTGATAGTATTTTCGTTAAACGGTATCGAAGCTCGTATCGTCTATCGGTCTCGTAATTCGGTTCTTTGCCGTTTACCGTTTAACGGGTTACGATACGAGTTTCGAAAACGAAACCGAGAAACGGTTCCGTTTAACGGTATCGAGACTCGTATCGTCCAACGGTTTTGGCTAACGGCTCTTTGCCGTTTAACGTTAGCCGTGTTACGATACGAGCTTCGAAACCGTAGAACGTTTTCGTTAAACGGTTACTGAGCAGGCTTATCCCCGAGTTTTGGGATGACCGTAAAACTTTTTGCGAGGGGTCCGAGACCGTAGGTCGAGGGGGACCCGAAGGGGCGAATGAAATGAGCTTGTGGCTTTAGCCACTATTTTTCCGTTAACGGTATTTCAAAATTCTCGAACTCGTTATTTTAACCAAATTTTGAGATCTCGATTGAATCCGAAGGATTCTATTGTGTTTGCACGAAGTGGAAAAGGGTTACAGCGCAGGTAAC
>JAEHCK010000106.1 GCA_020696345.1 Thermoplasmata archaeon
CCTTTGTTGTCTACTGAACTATCAAGTATTTCATCCATGATTAATAGGTCGGGCCAGATGCCCGCTTGAATCCTGGCGATATCGAGTAAACCAAATTGAACAGCAAGGTCGATACCTCGTCCCTCACCACCCGACAATGAACCATAAGATGCTTTCGTAACACCGGGACCCTTGATCTGGGCGTCTAACCATTTGTCAATCACCGCGTAGAATCCATATCCAACTTCTGACAGATAGTGGTTAGTACGTTTATTTAGGTACGGCATGATCGATGAGATGGCATATTGCTTAATATTTTCATCTTTACATATTTCTTTGATCACCTCAAAGTAGTCAATCAAACGGGACAGGTTAGTTGTCCGTTTATAATGTTGTTTGTTCTCAACTTCGAGACTTTTAATCTTCTGAATATTGGTTTCTATAATAGCTTTGAATTCTTGCCGAGCCGATTTCTCCATTTTGATCTTATCTTTCAGAGCATCGATCTTGTTTTTCTGACTATCAATTTGAATCTTTGTTAGTCTGAGTGTTTCCCTTTCTTCTGACAACAATTTTATATGTCCATCGAGTCTGATGGATTTCTTGGTGTGTTTCTTAGCCAAGTTTGTGATGAGTTCATTCGTTGCCAGATATCTCCGTTTGTTATCTTTCTCTTTCACCGCATCGACATCTGTACGAATCGACTCTTGTATCTTTAACAACCAATCTCGTTTCCGTTCAAGGTCATGTCTGGCACCCTTGTGGTCGGATATTGATTTATCCAGTATGGTTTTTTTACGTGTAAGACCTTTCCATGCCTTCTCGATAATCAGATATTCGCTTTTCAAGGTATTGAAATTCACTTTTAGATTCTCCAGAATATCACCATGTTCAGAATCCAGTATCGTTCCGCACGTAGGACACTCGCCTTGATCTGCCAGACTGGCAATACGTGACTGTTCCATGTTAATTTCGGTCTCCAGACGCGCCAGATGTAGTTCCTTGACCTTTAATTCAGCATCGACTATCATAAGGTCACTTTCCATTTTCGCAAGGTCTATACCGAAATTATCAATTCCATCGACAATCGAATGTATGTCACCGTTTTCTTTGATAAATTCAAAGTATTCTTTCTTAGTGGACTCTGATTCTTTCAACTGTTTGAGATTATTGTCGATATCTCTGATCCAACGATTCATCATTTTGAACTTCTCGTTTGACTTGTAAATGATGTCTCGGTTTGCCTCGAATTTATCCTTGACGCTATCCATTTTCTCATTGATCTCGTTCATCTGATTTTCAACGTCAGGATTCCTATCGGTTAGGTCTTCCAAGTCCGCTTCGGCGTCTCTGAGAGCGGTCTGAGATGAGCCCAGGCGTCCCATCTTCTCTTGAATCTGAGTATTTTGAGACTGTGTACTTACGATGGTGGCGCCATTGGCACTCGTGTGCATGTTGACTTCGGAAATCTGTTCTTTGATTTCTCTGATTTTGTGGTTCGCCTTCTCGTTCAACTGAGAATACACCGACAAACCAAACACATCTTCCATGAATTTCCGTTTCTCAGGTTTTTTCATGGACAAAATCCTATTCGATGAGTTGATGTTGGAATGTATCAGAGATACAAAGGTGTTGAAATTCAACCCAATGATTTCTTCAAGTGTCTTCTGATAATCTCTGACATGTGGTGGCTTTGGTATAAGATCACCGTTCTGCCAGATTTCAAAGGTGTCTGGTTTGATCCCTCTGTTGATCACATAAGAGTCGGCACCTTTATTAAAATCTAAACTGACCATTAAACCCTTACGGCTTTTCCAGTTTATGAGCTGTTCTTTTTTGATGTCTTTATGTGTCTGACCAAATAAGGCATACGGTACAGACTCCAAGAATGAACTTTTACCTGCACCATTGGAACGCCCAGTGGACAAGTCTTTGCCCAATACGACATTGACACCCTGATGAAATGGTATCTCGTTTAATTTGCTGCCGTATGATAAAAAGTTTTGAAGTCTGATACCCAAAATTTCGAGTTTCATTAACTATCAGAACCCTCGTTTTGTTCGTGTGCTGCCAAGGTCACGGTGGCCAAGTCCATTGCCCACTGGACATTGTCCGCGTTCAATCTAATTTCAGATTGAAAATCTTCGATGGTATGTCCTCTGAGTTTCCACGGTTTAAGATTCTCCGATTCTACTCTTGTGTGACGTAATTCATGTCTCAGGAGTCTTACTTTATTTTCACCTGTGGCATAGTGCCACGCCAGTTTGTCAATTCTGACAATATAATCGTAGCCTTCACCATTCATGGCGTCATCCATTGTCAGGAACTTTTTCATCTCATCTACTGCTGAAATTGACGCAAGTTCTAATTTACCTTTTGTTACCTTTTTCTTTGTATCAAACACACAAAGAAATTCGGCGCCCTGTAGGTCAGGGAAATGATCTTCACGTACAGCTTTTAGTACAGTTAAAACGTCATCTGTAACAGGTTCGTATCTATTCATGTTTTCTCCTATATTTCAAATAAGTCGTTCAATTCTTTATCTTCAATCTGTTTGTCTTCTTTTTTATTTTCCCATGCTGAATGGCCATAGTGTACACCGCTATCATTTAACACGATATCTATCATGTCTTGGAGTTCCTCTGCGTCATCGGGATTACTTTTTTTAATATACGGCTTTAATGTAATCCATAACCTATCTATGATTCTGATCAATTTCTCATTATGTACATCAGAGTCATTGTATATATACCAATCCTGTCCCTGTATTGGCGCGGTCGTATATTGTTCCTTATAAAGTGTGTGATTATGTGCCTGATCTCCGGCTGTTGAATCGGTTGATGTTGTAAATGAATCGCCGGTTGATGTTGTAAATTGATTTACTATGTTCCAGTCGCCGGAGTAAATACTATTGTCGCCTGCTGTCATCTGATATCCTCCCTAAGTTTTTCTATCATTGTTAGTAACATACTCTTTTTAACATAATCAGGGAGAGGTGTCTTGTCGATATATTCATTGATGATCTCGTTATGATCTAAGAGACTGGCATCAATATCGTCTTCTCTTTGGTCGTCACTTCCCTCAATCTTCACATTTGAAAAATCAATTTGTACTTTGTTAGGACCAAACGACATAACTTCATCGATAATCTTCTGGTTCTCAATACTGCCGTGGTCTACATTGAATACAAGTCTGATTATATTATTCTTTATTGTCTTTGTATTTATGTTTTCGGCCTGTTGAACCATGAACTGAGGGGCAAGTTTAAATTCAATGAATTCCATTTCACCATCTTCCCAGATGTAGTACCCTCGTGGGCTGTTGATGTCGTGGAATGTCTGTTGGTATGGTGATCCGAGATAGGTAAAGTCTGTGCCTCGAATCTTTTGTGTCGATGGCGTGTGGAAATGACCAGAGTATACGTGTTTCCAATTGTTCTGATCATGAACGTCATCGGGGTGTTGACCCCGTTCGCATACGTATGAACTATTCATCTTGAAACCTGTGAGTTCAAAATGTCCCATTAGATAACCACCCATACCACGAGGAGTAAGACCCCACGGGCATAGTACAATGTCATCGTCTATGGGAAGAATTGTATCCACTGGTATGATGTTACTATCAGGGTAATTGAATAGTTCAGCCGCGGTAGGTTTCAGTTTGTCCTTATAATAAACGTCATGATTACCAAGGACAAGAAACACCTTTGCAACGTCTGTAAACAGGTCTTCTATTAGATGGGCTACGAATTGACTTTTTGTGTTTAATACTTTCCGGTCGTGAAAAAAGTCACCAAGATGAATAACAGTTTTGATATCTTTTGTTAAACATACTTCGGAAATCTCTTTGAACAAATTCCAAACAACATCGTGGTACAGGTCAGAAGATTTTCCGAGTCCGAGGTGACTGTCCGTTACTAACAGTTTCTTCAAAAACATTACCTCACATAAATTATTTTCCTTTCTTATTTTATTCCGATTGTCTTTTTAATCCACTGAATAATATCAGCGATGAAATCTGGTCCTGAGTCGTGGTAGATATTCATGATTTCTCCTATTATACTAACATTGAGTAATATTGTAAACTAAAACGTGTCAAACATTTTACTTGTACGCTTTTCTTCATATGTAATTCCAGTGGTCGGAGACATATATGAATTACCTATAAAATTTGACTTGTCACATGCCTGACATTCATCACAACTCAAATCACATATAGGAATGTTATATGACATATAGAGATATTCAGCATATGGAATGAAGTCATTTTTAACCTTCATGAAATCAATACCCAAATCACTAAATTCTTGACAAGCGAAACTGATCTTGATTTCCTTCGGACTATATTTCTCCATAATATATATCATATCATATAGAAGATTTTTGTAATTATCTTTATGAGCAGTATAACTAATTCTAAACGGAATTCCATTATCTTTCAACATTAGTAGGTTCCCGTTTACAATAGGTCTTGAACTTACGCCGGTTTTGAATATTCGTCTATCTTGACCCGAACCATCCCAACTTATTTCAAGTGTTGATATTTTTGATACAAATTGTTTAATATTAAATGGATCCATGCCGGTGATTTGTGTTCCGTTTGTTGTAACAGATACACCAAAACTGTGATCCATTTCAAATGCTCTATCAACAGCATATTGTAAAAGATCAAATCTTATATACGGCTCGCCGCCCATGATATTTAAGGTCGATGTAACGCCCTTTTCCCTGACAGCGATCTCATCTAAAAAAATATCAATATCTTCTTCCATCAGGTCCCGTTGTTCATCGAGTTTTTCACGCCGGCTACCTTCATAACAGTAATCACATTTCAGATTACATTTAGTTGTTAGGAATAACACATTTGTACGTTGTTCGATCATAATTCTACGTTCCATTTTTCTTTTAATAAAATTTTATCTTTCTCGAAATATTCCTTTAACCAATTTTCATCTTTGAGTACCAGTTTTCTACATTTTATAAACAGTTCGGTGCCATTCTTGGGTTGCACTCGGGCATGGAATTCTTTCAGCCAATTAAACCCTTCATATGTTCGTTTTTGTTGTGCATACGGTCCTCTACCCTGGAATTTGTTCGCATCAAGGCTGCTATTAAGATGTGGAAATTTAAACGTATGATGATCTATATCTAAAAATGTAAATATTTCTTTTTGTCTTTCTTCAATCTCATCCAGTTTTACAACGAATATATTCTCTTTGCCTAAATTCTTTTCTGCTCTATCTAACTGATCACTATAAAGAAAATGCTCCGGATATAGTAAAGGTTCAATGATTCCGTTTGTATATAACAAAGATGTATAGTATTTGAGATGATTCCTAAGAATGTATATTAATTTGTATTTATTGAATTTTAATGTCTTTGTAATTTCCTGTGAAAACCTGACCGTACTACAAAGTATGCCAGGTGTTCCATCAAGATATACATCATTATCTTTTTCCCAAACTTTATAATATTTCTCTGGAGTTTTAAACGTAACAATTGGAAATTCTCGCTGAAACCCTGATTGTGGCTCTTTGGGATTACTTGCCTCTATCTGTGGGTGATTGCTGAGAAATTCAAAAACACTGGTTGTTCCGTTTTTACCCGGCGCAAGATTCAATAATGTTTTATTTGTCATTTTTCAGTTCTGTATAGTCAATGCCCTTATCTACAAAGAAATCTTCCTCTGCCAGATTTTCATAGTGGTTATAACAGTAATCTTTTATGATACTATGTTTCTTCTGTTTCCTGATGTAGTTTAGGAAGGCGTTACGGATGATTGATGTGAAGTAGGCAAAGGGGTTAGGTTTCTCGAATCTCATGGGGTCGAAGTTGTGCATATATCTAATGCAGGTTAGTACAGCTTCGGAAATCATGTCTTCTTTCCAAGTGTAACCGTGAAAATTCCCTTTGTTGGCATAGTTTGTTGCTATCGTAAGTAGTGCTTTGCCGAGGTCTTCCGAACATAAACCTGATCGTCTATACTCGAAAATCAACGGCATCATTTCTTCGTTTTTTATGTAGTCATTTGACGTACTTCTATTTTTATTTCTTTTCATTTCCTTTCGTCCACATTTATTTAACCTACTAACATTATAACATATTCCAGATGTGTTGTCAACGTTCTATAATATTAAAAATCGTATCATTCTCATCTAAAATTAGGCTGTTCCACATTGTTATCATGTCTTGATACCTGTAATAGCCGCCATCCTTTAGTGCATCTTCTATCTGATAGAAGTGAACTTGTTTACCAAAATACCTACATTCTGGCATTAATCTCGGCGAAGGGTCAAGTCCCCGTGTAGATGGTAGATACATCATACTGTTGAACTTATACGCATACCCACTAACAGGAGATAATAAGACATCGATATTCGGTTCATCCGCCATTGGCATATATTTATTTGCCCATTTATCTTTTGTTACAATGGTCCAATGTTCGATTCCGTTCCATTCCTCTATGATCTTATAGAGTTCGTGGGGTTCATAACACTTGTGATCAGTGACCATGTTCAAGAGACATGAGTCCCGGCCTGGTTTCGACATTTCTCTCATTATGTCAAAATAGATGGCTCTGTAATATTCTATATGTTTATAATCCTTTCTACCTTTGAATACTCGTGGGTCATGTAACATCGTGACGTTCCTACGTTTCTCGTCAAATGCTCTCATGTATGTGTGATCTTCTGGTAGTTCCCATATTGTGATCATTTTCTGGTATGATAATAATATATCATAATAGAACATTTGTGCTGCAGCACTCATCGATGGTACAAACAATAGGTCGGTTATGATAGGCACAATTTGATTTGATCTTTTAAAATATTCTCTGGCGTGAATATGTATATTCTGGTGTGAGAAGATATTGCCGGGAACATCATATTTATCGAAGATGGCCCGCCAAACGTCTGCCTGTCTTACTCCGGGCGCTAACATGATGATAAACCCAACCTCGCCATACTTCTGTTTCAGTAACCACCAATATTCAAAACTGTCATAGAATGATCCAGTACACAAATAGTCTGCATCGAAATAAACACACATGTCATATTTTTTCATTTTACACCTATCAGTAAGAATCTCTTGTATTTGTAATAATCCATTGTCCGTTCACCTTCATACCATATTTCTGATAAATCCGCCTGCTCTTTGAATTGTTCTAAACTATCTACTATATTTACGTGGTCCCGCCACGGCATATTTGTCGATTGTAATACCATATACTTACCTAAGTTTTTCAGTGATTCAATCCATTTGACGAAATCTATATGTTCACAACTCGTGTTGATGATTATGTCCCAGGGATCATAATCTATATCGAACATGTCTATGGTTTCCGCTTTTAATCCCAACTGTTTACAGACATTCTCCCAGTTTGGATCCAAATCCGTGGTTAGTAGGTTTGATTTTACGTATGGAAACAGTAACAAATTCATCTGGCCGGTCCAACCACCAACGGTCAGTATATTATAATAATCTGTGGGCAAGAAATGAAGTCTTATAAGTTCATCGATGATCCACATTTTATTCTTTATTCTATTTTTCTCGCCAGCATCTACATCTTTAAATTGTTGCGGACACGAAATGGTATCCGGGCCAAAACGGGAGATCAGCGGGTCCCAAGCCCAGAACCTTATTTCATAATTATAACTTTCTTCTAAAGACTTTTTGCAGTGCAAATTACAGAGCCATGAAGTATTCATATTGCCGAGGATATATTTGAATAGTTTACTGTCTAAGGCGGTATCTAATGATTTCAATTCACCCCGAACTTCACATGATTTGTGTTTGATCAGATGAATCATGTCCTTTTCTTCGAGGATTTCTTTTTTCTCATTATTCATGAACGTAAAACAACATGGTGTAATGTTACCACCGGCATCAATCACAACTTCCTTCTTTTCCAGATGTTCACATTGTAGTTGTCCTGTTGATTTGTTACTCTGTTCCCATCGGGTTTCGGACCCAAGGGGTCTACTACATTTGTCATCATACATCCATGAAGTTTTAATTCTGAATCTTTCACATCCTAATGTCCGGGCCAATTCTTCCGTTTCCATTCTCGAATCTCTGTTGTGACAGAATTCTATCATGTGTGCCCATGCGATACCGCCACCAGCGGTGAATGCTTCTACATTTTCTGCCATTTTGTACCAGTTATTAACACCACGATATCGTTTCCAGTGTTTCTTAACATCAATACTGAAATATAGTCCGTTATCGGGTTTATATTGAAATAGTGAACCGAGATCATGCCACCACTGTGGTGTATGTGTGGTCATGTTGGAATACAAGTAAAGTGTAGTGTTCCTTTCTTTGAAAATATTGATAACATCAATGAATTGTGGATGCAAGGCCGGTTCACTTCTCGGACTTACGAGATGAACAATTTTATAATTATGACAATTTTTTAAATAGTCTAAATCCATATCTATTTTTGGCTCCGGTTCTTGCGCACGAGTCCTTGGACAAAACAAACACTTCTGATTGCATCGAGTTGTCAATTCAATTCTTGCTGATGTTATATCCATGGACCCTTCATTTTTTCTTCAACCTCTGATTTGATAAGACCGTAGTGATTAACATAATCATTCAGCCCGTCTTTTGCTTCTGATGGTAGGTCATAGAAATATACACGTTTGTCTAACAGTATGAATTCCCATATCAGCCTTCCGAACTGTTCCCAGTATGCTCTATCACCACGCCGATAATATATTAACCCGTTGTATTTGAACATGTCGGTCATGTCTTTTAGTCGTGTGACTGTCGGAAACTCCCGTTCTATAGGTGGCATGGTGTAGTCATCTCTCGGAAAGTCACTGTATTCGTCTGCTCTGTAAAAGAACTCACCGTTCATGCCTGTATCAATTGTCTTCAATGGCTCCATGTTTATTTTCTTGAAATGTTCATAAGAATATAATTTAGGATATTTGGTTTGAAATTTTTTCAAGTTCACGGGCGGCATCAAGAAATTGAAATAGGTTTGGTGTTTAGCCACTATATCCATTAGATCGCCAATATCTTTTGGATAAAAATCAATGTTTATTCCTTCTAAGTGATATGATAGTTCTGCACTATCGAATACCCATGTATATGTACCAACAATAGGTATTTTCAGATTGATAAGTGTTTTGAAATCCGTCAATATGTTGTCTGCTCGGATCATAACTCTTTCTGTTACGGGATATCTGTGATGTTTTCTGAGATACAACCACTTCAAATTTCCAACCCGATATGTTCTGTGTGTCTTAGCCATGTTGAGTTTCAACATAGGTACATCGAGGCAATAAAAATCTACTTCATGTCCCTCTCTGATCAAATGATCTTGTAAGTCTAACAGGTTCAGTAACGATCCGTGTATTCCGGTGTGACCACATATTATTGAGTATTTCATTTAATTTTCCCTTTAATTTTTTTTAAAAAGTCTCCTCGTGATGAACCCGCATCACGGTGGAAGGGGTCTTTCAAAGGTTTACATTTTTTATTAGCTGCTTCAAATCGTTTTTGCCCTTTACAGAAAAAACTACACATTCCAATATCGTCTCTGTTTTTCACTGTATATTTAAAAAAATCTGAATCCATTGCTTCTTCTAAAGTTACGTTGTTTAGGTTGATGGATTCTTTATCCAATAACATTAATTGTTTTTCATTATAGTACATTTTGTTCGCTGGGTTTGTGAAACAACATGGAGTTAGATATCCATTTTCATCTACATAAATACTTTTATCATCGATGGTTTTACAGTTTAGCCGGCCTGGCAGCCATCCTATTCTCCAGTCTTTGGGTCGCCCGAAACCTTCACAATATTTGTATGACATTATAGGTTGAAATCTGATGTCATGTTCTCTACAAATTTGTTCTGCTCGGTTAACTTGGTGTTCATTATAGTCAAATATAATGAATTGCCAAACAGCTTTACCACCTGCATTAATATATGCCATCATATGTTCCATTACTGTATTGAAATTGCTGCCGATGCGATATTTTGAATGTGTATCTTCGAATCCGTCAATACCGAATTGAACATGGTAATTGTAATCTTTAAATGTCTTACCAAGATTAGTCCACCATTCTGTTTTTCTCATTGAACCATTAGTATTGAACTGTAGAAACAGATGAGGACCCACATCTATAAAATGATCAATCAGTTCATCTATCCATTTGTACATCATGGGGTCTCCGAATGAGCCACAACAAATTACCATTTTGAAGTTCCTCGTCTGTTCTCTGGTCAGAATTTTGTTTTTTAGTACATTGATATCAAGATCGACTATAGGTATTTTTCCATCATGTACCAATGTCGTTTGACATAAAGCACAATTGATATTACATCTACTTGTTATAGCCAGGTCCACAAAATCGATATCTTTGGAGTTGATACTTTTGGGTAGGTCTAACCCTATCATTCTTTTGATGTTGGCTATTTTCTGTTCTTTTATATTCATATAAAATTTCTTACCACCTCGTCATTTTTGTTCAACGTTCTATCTTTAATTCCGTTCTGTAACATGTCATTGTATCGGTAGAAACTGCCGTCTTTGATTCCGTGTATATTATAGTAATGTATTTTCTTACCATAGAAAGTACACTCAGCAAACAACCGTGGGTGTGGGTCGAACCAAGTGTTGGCATGCCAGTACAGATATTCATCAAACTGTTCGAACATGTTATCTAAATGTCTACGGGCTTTGAATACCTTGGGTTTGAGTTTTAAGCGGAGGTTGAGTTTATTTAGAAAGCTATAATCGCTGTTTTTTGGTGAGTTAACATATAGACCACTTTCGACATGTCTGAGTTTTTTGAACCTGTCGAATAACATCTTCATTCTATACTCTTTGTCCTTGATTTGCCACGGCATCTCACCATAACGAATAAGGTTTTTTGAATTAAGACTGTCGTACTGGTAGTCCTCTTTCTCTTGAATGACGATAAGAGTGTCCGATAATAACGTGTCCCTCGTCATTTGAATAGTGGAATAGTCCAAGACAAGGACTCTTTCAAATCCCTGTCTTATCAATTTTCTCCATTCTAAACAGATTATATTGCTCTCAAAATCCAGATCATCCACATAATATCTGTTTTTTGCCAAGCCAATAATTTTTTGTCTCGATTTCTCTGTCCCGTTTAAGAGTACCAGCTTTATATCAGAATTGTGTTCAAATATAGTTAGATAATACTCAATGGCATTAATGGTTGAACCAGTAATAGCCATTTCAACAGGAATTTGAAACGTATAAAACAACACAGCATTCATAATTTTTAATTAAATATTTGGACAAATACCCTATACAGTTCATCCATATCTTCAACAGTATTGGCATTATGTATATTTTTCTCAAACTCTCTATACTGTTTGTACCATCCCTGTAAAACAGTTAACTTATCTATACTGTTTAGGTAACTTTCAAGAGCATCAATCAATTCTATCTCGCCAGTGTCGATGATTTCCAGATATTTTTCTCTACGGTTGGCACCTGAGATGAAATGTCCCGCTGATGCTAATACATTGCTTGCCATTATGTAGTCAAAAATATCAAATACAGAAACGATGTTCAGTCTGGTTGATACGTATGTTCGTGCCTTATGTATCGTGTTTGCTCGTTTCAGTTCGAGTTGATTATATTCTACTTCAATCAAGTCTTCTTTTATTAAATTTCCTGATACTTCTTTAGAATACTGTAACACGGCAATAGGTAATCTACTTTTGATGTGTTCGAACATCTCTCTGCCTTCAGCATCTATCGGTAGTTCTCTTACCATTTCAGGATCAACAACATAGTCATCCGTTTGAACTGTTGTTCCTGTGATTATCCAAATATCTCCTTTGTCTTGAATTACTAAAATATTTTTCATTTTTCCTTCACCTCTGATTTTTCGAGTTTTTCAACCTTTTCACTCAATTCTTGAATTGCTTTCGTTAATGGTGCTATGAATTCCATGTAATGTATTGTCAAGAAACCGTCTTTCATTCCGACAAAACCATAGTTGTTTCTGTCAACAATCTCATCAATCTCTTGTGCAATAAATCCAAGATGTTCTTTGCCGTCATTCAACGGGGCCTTGTATTTCCACTTACATGGTTTTAACTTCTTTATAAATTCTAATCCGAACGTCATTCTCTCTCCTATAGATAACAAATTTCTTCTTTTAATCTTTTATCTGAATAAGCACAATCACATTCACAAGCGTGATAACAGTCACAAGTACAATAGTTACAGTCACAAGTACATGTGTAAGCACAATCACATATACATTCCGCTTTCAGTTCGTTTATTTTACTACGAAATTCTTCTGTTGATTCGTCTTGTATTTCTTGTCCAATTGCTAATGCACCGTAACCACCATATGCTGCCGCAGGACTGTATGAGACACCCGTTGACCATTTTCGTGCCAAGGCCACAACGTGATCTCTGACTTCTCTGTAATCTAATGAGTATACTATATCACTGGTAGTTTTCAAAGCGCCAGGGAATCCTGCCGATGGAGCACTTCCGAATGTTGAGTTTCGCCTTGTGGTTTCCTGTACTATTGCAATTCCCATTTCATTATAATCGTCTTCTTCTACTGTATCATCCGAGTTGATCGGATCATTTGTCCAACTATATGCAGCAACGCCAGGTATACGTGCACCATGACCCGCGCAGTCGTTGCAGTGTCCTCCACATGCCATTGTTAGTTCCTCCTATTTCTTACCTCTTTCATCGATTTTGTTATCATCGAATTGATTTTGTAAAATTCACATAGATTTGGTTGAACCTGATAATCACGCCATCTGTCCAAATAACCTTGCTTTTTACTCTGATTATATTTAGCGTGATTGCATCGTAAACAATAGTTTACGTCACAATTTTTGCAGTCGCCTTCATCCATTATATTGGCACCAAATTCATTGTGCATTCTTTCAAGGTCATCGGCCACTGTTTCCAGTTCTATATTACTGATTCTATGTTTGAATTTTTTCTGTTGATCATCATATAAACAGGCATGACAGGTGTAAATGTGTCCGTCGAGATCGACTGCCACTATGCCATGTCCTGCTGTACAAAGATTTCTACTGTTATTGAACCACTTAAAAAAGAACCGATCTCCTTCAATATATATTTCTTCACTGGCTATTTTGACCAGTGCATCTTGTAGTTCTTTCTTTGCCGTTTCCAATACCGCCGGTTCCATTTTATTAGTACCGTAGTAATCAATGGTCGGGAAGTAACTCAATGCCGTATTTTTACATTCTTTGTATAGTTCTTTTATATCTTTGTATGCCCAGTACATGTACTTGAATGATTCGGGTGTAACCACTGATTTTATTACAAGAGGAATTCTATCTCTATCAAATTTTAGAATTTGATCCCTGACGGTGGTCGATGTTAACTTGTTACCTTTAGATCGTCTGTATAGATCGTGAATTGGCCTACCATCATATGATATTTGTGTCATCACTTTTGGTTGATCACAAACTTTGAAATGTTTAACATCTGTTAATATTTTCCTCAGTTCATAACTGATTTTGTACCCGTTTGTGAATAAACCAAATTTAACATTGTCAAACATGAAGGTGTTAATAAGGTCAATGATCATCTCATCCTTAATTGTCGGCTCACCACCCCAAAGACCTATATTTAAGGCTTCAAAGTTCTTTTTGAACCAAGGCGATTCGAGTAGTCTGAAAATGAATTTTTTGAGTAATTCCGGATCATAAAAATCTTTCAACTTCGTTTCATCACATTTTTCAAAACAATATTCACAGCCAAATGTACATTTTTCTGTCAGGTTGATATCGACATTATAAATTTTCATTTTTAATCTGATCCACTATTACATTGATTTCTTCGCCGATTTTGGTATCATGTATACTTTCTGAAGCGACATTATGAACAATTGCTTCCGGTGCCTCTGTTACTTTACTTGCTAAATGTTGAGACAACGCCAATACCATCACTGCTGCACCGTCTACAATACCAGTTTCTTCTAATGAAATTTCTTTCAAATCTTGGGCAATTCTTCCCAGACTTAACGCACATAACATAATTTTCTTTTCATTATCAATTAAATTTCTCCAACATATTTTTTATTATTTTTTTAAACTCTGGCGTACCTTTTAATTCGTTCATTATTCTGAACGATTCATGATAACATCGTTTGAATATTCTACATAGGTTATCAAGTGGTTCGGCCTTGTATCCTCCGGTTTGTGAAAACGTACAACCACCATTACAGAATGTATATAAATTACATCGTTTACATGTTTCGTTGTTTTTCAGACCATGAATATCTGGGTCTCTGAAAAATCCGAAATTCAGAGCTGAGTCTATTTTCTTTGCAGCCGAGTCGAAAATGGGCTTCAACCTGTCACTACCAAACCGAGCACAAGCATATACTTTCCCGTCTGGCATGAACCCCAGACCATGATGACCTGCGAAACAACTGAAATGTCGTTTGCCTTGCTGTTTACCCGCAACGGAGTCCATCATAGGGAGACTAAAAATGCCTGGGAATGACGGAGTACCTCTTTTGTTCGTTTCAATCACAGCGTTTGCCAGTTCGGTCAATTCTCTATCAAGTTTGATAGAGTTTTCAATTGTCCAGACATCATCCCTGACTAATGCAAAATCAGGTGACGGTATTCCCAACTCCAGAAAATGTTTATAATTTTCTTTAAGAGACGTTGTACGTTCCGGTGATATCATACATTTAGGGGATATCGGCTCCGAGTGCCAATTTAATATATCAGGCATTTCTTTTTGCCATAATCCGTCATAGGACAACGATATATTTACATCGTAACTTCTCAAATAGTTGTATTTATCATTGGTGAGTAATAGACCATTTGTTGGCATCATTTTGTGTTTACATTTGGGGTCCCAGGCGATAACGGATAGAACGTAATCAATAAGTTCCCAATTCATCAGCGGTTCACCACCGAAAAACGTGAGCGCATACGAATCTTCGTTGTATAATTTGAGTATAGTAGGAAGGTACTCGAAATGATCTTCAAACACATCTGTTGTCATACTGCTTTTTTGGTTTGCCATGTAACAATATTCGCAGTTCATATTACATGACTCTGTTACAACCAGTTCAAATTGAAACATATTATACCTATTATAAACCTTTTCCTATACAATGTAAACGTCTTATTTTCTTAACAGACACATGATCGTTTTCTCGTCTATTGTGTCTTTACTTTCAAGAGCATAGGCAAATTTATAACCTGATCCATTTTCAAGACCTAAGTATTTACTCGCTGCACCGTCATCACTTGAACATAAAGCCTCACCCTTCTTGACTTTACCAGTGACACGAATCGGTAGTTTGCCGATAAGACCAATCGGTTGACCTTCACCATCTCTGTTCATCAAATATGCTGGGTTTTCAGATACAACACCGATAACGTCATCTGTCATGCCCATTGTCGGCACCACCTCAACGTCATCGTCACCCTGCCAGGCTACCATCACAACTGTACCAATAGGTAGTTCCTCAGGAGTCTTGTAAATTTCAGCAACGTCAGCGTATGTGGCCTCTGTCGCTGTACCTACAATGTTGTCTGCGTAGACATTCAACCATGTCGCACCCGGTGCACCTAAATTATATGTTGATCCACCTACTGGCGTTTGATGTGCCGCCCAGGCATTGTCAGATCCTATCAACGCATAATTTGACAAGTCACCTGTGCCACCAGCAACGCCTGCAGCCACTTCTAACCATGCAGCATCTCCGGCATAATATAATGTTTTATCGGTCGAGTTATAATTCAATCGACCTTCATCAGCGGCTA
>JAEHCK010000249.1 GCA_020696345.1 Thermoplasmata archaeon
TGGTCATTTGATCTCCTCCAAAACAACTATCGACACATATGCCACATCGACTTCTTTCATATTGATGTGCATCGGAACATACATATACCGTTTTTCTACCCAAGCCATTTTCGGCAATTCTTGACGTTTGGAACCAAACGGAGTGAATATATCATTTCTCAGATGTACAAGGTCACAATCAATACCTCCCTGTTTGATCTTATCCATCACACCCAGATCACGATTCTCTAACATGACTGCCATCAACCAATGACTACCACCCAAAACATAATTAACCTTACCTTTAAGACCTACTTTATATGCCTTACCAAGTAATCTCCTATGTTCTAAACACCCATCAGAATGTCTCAATCCAACCAGCCCCATCGTTGCTTGTATATCATTCATGTGTAGTTTCCAGCCAGGCTCGTCCATGTTCATACACATCTCACGGTTAGACGGTGTGAAATCAAAGTTCAATCTCTGGCGTCTGTCTCGATCTATGCCAAACCATCTTAACTTTCTGCCTCTGAGATAATCCTCTTCCTTTCTGACAACCAACATACCACCATCACCTGTTGTGAAGTGTTTGATCGCTTGAAATGAATAACACACATAATCACCATTTGGTTCTGGTATACCCAATGACTGACAGGCATCAACAATTACAGGTATATCCATATCTTCTGCCAGTGCAAATATTCGGCTGTCACATTGTAGTCCGCCAAGGTTGACAACCACGATAGCTTTAGTATCTTTATCAACCCTTTTTAGGAGATCAAGATAGTCCATCGTAAGTGTTTCATCGATATCGATAAACTGAATGTCAGCACCTATGTGAACCAATGGAAGATTCGTGGCAGTACATGTCAAAACAGTCGTCAAAACCTTATCACCTTTTTTGATACCAGCTAAATGATATGCCAGTTCCAATGATGCTGTACCTGAGTTGACAGCAATAGTATATGGATAACCAAATTTGTTACCAAACTCAGTTTCAAATTCATCAACCTTACCAGATTGCGCCAGCTGGCCGGATTCAAATGTCTTCTTTAATTCTTTAGTCCATTCTTTAGTGAAAGAATTTGGCGTGAACAACTTCACGTTGTGTTTATTCTCCATATATTTTTCCCACTCGCCTTGGGTTATCCATTTTTGTTCTAATCCTGTGCGTTCCTCGAACCTGGACCCCATAACATAATCAAGATCACGGGTGTTACTCTCTCTACCACCTGATTTATTTTTTTTAGACATTTTGTAATTTTTTCTCCAATAAAGATTTTGTCACGCCGCCGATGATTTTCTCCACCACAACACCGTCTTTGAAAATTATAAATGTAGGGATCGTTTTGATGTTATATGCCGCCCCAAATCCTGGGATATCATCGATGTTACATTTCATAAAATCAATCGCATCAAACGAATCAGAAAGTGTTTCAAAAATTGGTGCCATCGCTATACACGGACCACACCACGGCGCCCATACATCGACAATTACTGTACCTGTTTCTACTTCATCTATATTTTTTAATTCTTTAACCATGATGTTTTAATTTCTCCAATATATATTGTAATCTAACTTCACAACTGTGATTCCTCTGCATAAAATCAAATGCTGCAATTCTCAGCTCTGTTTGATCTTCTTTCTGTATTCTGTTCCAGTGATCTATCAACTGGTCGGCACCCTTCGTACCGTATGATGTAATAGGATAATACAATTTCTCATGTCGTTTCTCACATTCTTCGGGTATCATGGCATCCATGCCCATGAATTTTCTGGTGATCATTACTGCACCTGTACCCATATATTGAAACGGTCTAACATCTATATAGCCGTTAATGTTGTACCCAGTACATAGTCCTAAAATACATTTTGCTGACATGGATAATTCAGGTGTACGATGTCTCAGGTCATTTACACTTTGTGTGGCAAACATTCTGATCGGAATTCTTTTCATTAATAAGTCGATGAAATTTTTACGATCTTTATGTGAACCATACCCACCAGTGAACACCGGCTCTTTGAACATCAGGTCTTTTGCAGGACCAGACGGTTCGTCATAACAAAGACAACTATATGGTGCGTAATAAACTGGTATGTTCCAGGCACTCATACAATTGTACAACATGTCAAGTGTGCCGACAAACCCCATATGAATAACATCAGATAGGTCACCCATGTAACGATCCTCGGTTCTGGCATCATTACAGGTATGAACCCATTTGGTGCCAACTTTCTTAGTAACCTCTCGATACATACCAAGTACCGATCCGATACTGTTTATATTATTATGGAATGTAAGATGTGTGAATACGTACTTCGGTTTGATTGATACTAATTGATCTCGTATGCCAGCTAACGAATTAGTTTTGTAATCGATCTCATGTAACTCACAACCATTTCGTTTCAATCCCTGGCGATACGTTTTAATGAACCATGAATAGTTCAGTGCTGTATTTCCTAACAAAACAACTTTCATAATTTCTCCTATGATACATTATCTGCAAACGTTTGAGCAACTTCTCGGGCATGATCATCGTCTTTAACGGTAAAATCATCCTGATAATTACCATTGTCGAAGTCCATGGAACCATCAGGTAATTCTGGATAATCAACTTTCTTACCAAGATTATCAGTTCCCTTTACTTCATCACCGGCTTTGAAACCATAGACTGCCCGGTGTGACCATCCGTACCACTTCCCATTGGCAGCTTTACCAAAAGAATTTGGTGTCGGCTGTTGTCCCTTCTTACAATCTCCAGGATTTCTACCGCCTTCGCCTTTGATCTCTAACCAATCTTGAAA
>JAEHCK010000135.1 GCA_020696345.1 Thermoplasmata archaeon
CAACAAATTGTCAACGTCATTCATCACCGGGATTCGGGATTCGCACGCTTTAAATCGATAATGATTTAACTCGCTTGTGGGATTCGGGTATTATCGCTAAAATATCAACCCACCCCCCACAACCCGCATCCCAAATCCCTTGAAAATCAATAATTACACAAAGATGGATTAGGGTTTTTACAATAATATGACAACCCGCCTCCCACACCCCAAATCCCAAATCCCTAATTATTAAATAATTTATTCAATATTCGGTTAAATATAGGAAATTACTTTTGCTGTGTTGAGTATCATGGCATAATATATCCCTGGTGTTATTTATGGAGACCGATATTGATAAAAAACTCTTGGAAAAACGAAAACGCAACCTCAGAAAAGCAGTTGATCATCACGGCCATACATGTCTGGGTCAAGTGCTCGGTGTCCAGCTGGCGGAAAGGGGTATGGATGCCATAGGAACCACCGACCCGAAAAAAATTATTGTCTATGTTGAGAATGATCGATGTATAGCCGATGCGATCCAGATACTTACGGGAACCAGATTAGGCAGACGCAGCATGAAACTGGTTAACTATGGCAAGATGGCTGCAACTTTTATTAACACCGATACGGGCGATGCATACCGGGTCTGGGTTAGTGGAAAGATCAATGATATGATAGGTCGAATAAGTTCTGATAGACTCGAGAAAGAGAAACAATATCAAATAGTATTACGGTCCCGTTCCGAGGATGTGGTCAGCGTTCAGAAGGTGATGGTGGATATACCACCCTCTGAGATGCCCGGGAAACCAAAAAGAACGGTAGAATGCGCACAATGTGGAGAAAAGGTTATGGACGGCAAAGATGTATCCGGTAAGGAGGGACCTTTATGTTTGGCGTGTGCCAAGGGACCATACTATAGATTGGTTGAGGAGAATGCGGATGCGATTAGAGAATGAATTACTATCAAGTATTGTGGATAAGGATAAGGCCAAAGACCGTGACAAGGATATGCCCGTGAAAGGTGTATGCATCGGCCTCTATTGGACCGCAGTAGAGTCGAAATATATTGGAATGAGCCATACATACAAGACCGGTCAGAAGATCTATATCAGGAATGCGGGCGAACTATCGTCATTTTCCGCAGTTCAATTGGCCGAGCGCATTCTATCCTGGGAACCGCTGGAGGCGTCGATCGGTGTTGCCGCAATGAATTCGCTCATAGAGCCGAAAGGGACCCTGGGCAATATCAAGACCTACATTAAAAACCATGCTCGTGGTAAGACACTATCCATTGTCGGGAGGTTTCCCTTTAACGACGAGGTTTCGAAAATAGCCAGGAAAGCCTATCTATTGGAGCTCGCACCGGTGGGTGATGAGCTTCCGGCGGTTGCATGCGAAGATGTCCTGCCACGGTCGGATATCAATGTGATCTCGGCAACGGCGCTTATAAACCATACACTTCAACGGCTGCTCGAGCTTGGAAGTAACGGCATAAATATCGTACTGGGCCCGTCAACACCGTTATCACCTGTGCTCTTCGGGTTTGGCGCGCATATACTTGCAGGTGTGAGGGTCCATGATAAGGACGCCGTGGTGAAGAGCATCATGCAGGGAGTGAAAAAGTTCAAATTACTCAATGGACTGGAACCGATCTCTCTTTACGAGAATGATCAAACTTAAGGGGGTTATTTTTGTGGCATTCCAAAAAATATCGATCATTTCGTATCTGAACATTTATCAGATCCTCATTGCGGTTATTACGGGCATTATTGGCGCATTCATTTTTTTATTTTTGTTCCCTGCCGGGGCAATATCCACAGCCATGCATCAAGTACTTGAATTACCCGGGCCAGGAGCAGGTATCGGACTCATTTTCGGCCCATTTATCATTCTTCTATCATTGTTGACATATAACTTCATCGGCAAACATGGCATTATTTTTATTACCTGTTCGGTTTTTGCGATATTTCACAGTATTCTTTCTCCGATTGTGTATCCATCCGTAAAAACCGTTGGAAGTCTTGGCCCGTTATTTTTACGTATATCGGCCATAGTTCTGCTGGGAATTGTCCTGGAAATATGCATTTTCATATTAAAAGATCGAAAAGATCTAATTAAATACCCACTTTCCGCAGCTATCTCAAATGTTATATGTCTATTATTCTACTGGCTGTTAATATTTCCCGGTAACAAAGGCTGGGTCAAAATTGAAAATATACCTATTTTACTAGGCGTGACTATATTAGCGGCTATCATATTCGGTGGAGCGATACCTTTAATATGTAAACGAGCGATTTGTGAAAAACAATAAAGCAACATATAAAAAAATTAATGCATAAATGAGATGTGTTGAGATGTGCGGCGCCCCGGATTTTAGTGCTTTGATGCTTATGGTATCACGATTGTTTTTTTTTGTTAGTTTTACAACAACTGCAATGGTCATTTATAAACATATATTTATCAATGGAAATAAAATATTAACCGAAGATATCATAAATATAAGATCTCGAATATTTCCAATAATAAAAAACAGAACGGAAAATAAATTTTAATAGAACACCATATACCAATATGCCCCAAAGCAAACTGGTCGATTTTAAAGATATAGATAGGTATCAGTTCCTCGATAATTTTTTTCTTTTTTAGAGAACTGTATTAATATTATAATGTATTACAAGTTTTCATATATTCTAATTGGCATGATATTGAGGATGTGAAATGAAAAATATATCCCGGTTGGTGGGCTCGCTAGGTGTTCTGACAATTATTATTCTATCTCATGGTCTATACTATTGTTCAACAAACGCTGAAGCTGCGGGTTTGGCTGAGTCTCAATGGCCAATATTCCATGGTGATGGTCAACATACCGGTTTGAGCATGATCGATACAAGTGATAATCCCGGGCTATTAAAATGGAAATTCAAGATTGGACGAAGTACATCGCCATCTCCCGTTATTGAGCCTGACGGTACAATATATGTGGGTTCGGATGACAATGGACTATTGGCGATCGATGGGAATGGAAGTTTGAAGTGGAAGTTTCAACTGGAAGATGTGATACATACGGTTCCCACTGTAGGTCATGATGGTACTATCTATTTTGGTTCGGAGGATAATAATCTATATGCAATAAAGCCTGATGGAACATTAAAATGGAAATTCCAAACCGATGACTGGGTGACATCATCACCAGCTATAGGCTCCGATGGTACGATATATATGGGTTCGGATGATAACTTTCTGTATGCGATAAACCCCGATGGGACGTTAAATTGGAAATTCGAAACCGATGACTGGGTGAGATCATCACCGGCAATAGATCACGATGGTACAATATATGTGGGTTCCGATGATTACTTTCTGTATGCGATAAACCCGAATGGAACCTTGAAATGGAAGGCTTCGACAGACGATACCATCCGCTCATCGCCAGCTATCGATTCCCATGGTGTAATATATGTGGGTTCGGATGATAACTACCTATATTCGTTCACACCAAATGGGACATTAAATTGGAAATTCGAAACCGATGACTGGGTAAGCTCATCACCCGCGATTGGCCCCGGTGGCACGATCTATGTTGGATCGGAGGATGATAATCTTTATGCAATAAAGCCAGATGGCACATTGAAGTGGAAATTTAAAACTGATGATTGGATAACTTCGTCGCCTGCTATCGGTTCCGAGGGTACTATATATGTAGGTTCGGAAGATAATTATCTATATGCAATAAATTCCAATGGCTCCTTGAAGTGGAAATTCAAGACCGGGGATTGTGTGTTATCATCACCCGCAATTAATTCCAAAGGTACAATTTACTTTTGTTCGAGTGATAAATATCTTTATGCACTGGGAATGGTGAAAAAGTTATCGGCACTGGAAAATTTTCAGGCAAGAGCAGATAATGGATCCATCTATTTAACCTGGCAGGCACCGATGAATGCCGAACAATATGGCATATTGGAATATAGGATCTATCGTGGTACGAGTTTGGGTGAGGGAACATTATTGACGATTGTGAACAAAACTTCAATATCATTTCAGGATACTGATGTCAAGGTTGGCGAAACATATTATTATTATGCGACCATGATAAATGATATTGGTGAGAGTGAACCAAGCCCGAGTGTGAGTGCTGAACTCCAAGGCATTACAGATGAAAGTGATAAAACAGACAAAACAGATAATGATACTCTCATGGTCTCTTTGATCATAATGATCGTTTTAGTTATTGTTATCATAGGGTTGATCGTCAGAGTAAAAATATCCAAGAAACGATACCGCGCCCTCTTATCCCGGCCCCAACCGTCGAAAATACCAGAAGCGCCGGCAGCGCCATCTCAAGTAACTACACCTCCCATAACTCCCGCACCCACACCGGCGTCATCCCAGGCCATACCTGCCCAAGCTACGCCATCCCAGCCATCACCGGAAAAGATACCGCTGATCGCGCAACCGATACAACCCTCGGCCGAGAAGAAGCCGCCGACCGCCCAACCGATCCAACCAGCGTTGGAAAAGAGAGTGCAGGTTGCACAACCGATCCAGCCATCAAACGAACAGCGGTCACCAATTGCAAAACCCATTCAATCAAAATTAGGTTTGATAAATGATTAGTTTATGAGGAATTACTATGATCGAAAAAATATCCAAGAAGAAGGTAAAAGAACTCGCATCAATTTACGATGTCCAGGATACATTCATTAGTCTTTATCTTGATATCGCTCGTGATGTGGATTGGAAGTTCATCTCATTTCGTGAGAATCAATGCATTTCAGCTTTGAAAACCAATAAAAAATTACTTGATGCGTTCCAGAATAATATCAAGACGGTGATGAAATATCTGGAAAAAGATCTAAAAACAGAGCTCGTGCGAAATGATTTCAAAGGAGTTGCACTCTTTGTTTCCCGACAACTGAATTATTTTGAAGTGATCGGTTTCCCGCATGACATCAAAAATACAATGGTGGTAGACACATCACCGTATATACGACCATTGGTGCAATTGATGGATGAATGGGAGAATTATGCTATTATTTTAATTAATAATAATGAGGCAAAGTTATTTACAGTCTCTCTCGGCGCACTCAAGGATAGGAAACGTTTGGCGGCACATATCATGAACAAGCACAAAAAGGGCGGCTGGTCGCAGATGCGGTTCTCGCGGTTGCGTCGTGAGGCCATCGATCACTTTCAAAAAAAAGTAGTTGAAACTTTGGAAAAGTTCATCGAGCACGAGAAGATCGTTGGCATCGTACTAGCGGGCCCTGGTGAGGCGAAACTGCATTTCAAAAGCGAGCTGCCCCATAGATTATCAGCGGCGGTTCTGGCGGTTTTGGACCAGGATATGGACCAGCCTACGGAGCAATTGGTGGAGAGCGCCACCATCGAGGTGGCCAAGCTGGAGCGGGCAAAGAGTAACGAGGCGGTGACAATGCTGCGCGGCCAGATATTAAAGGGTGGCCCGGTTGTGTACGGGATAAAAGAAACAGTCAAGGCTACACGTGATGGGAAAGCTGAACTACTTATACTCAGCAAAAAACTAAAACCGCGCGGTTGGATCTGCGAGCACTGCCAGGTAGTGGAGCTTGGAATGAAAAAGAAATGTCCATACTGTAATAATAAAACGTCCGAGGTGGATGTATTAGAAGAAATTCTCGAATTCGCAGAGCGTTCTGGAACGAACATTGAATTTGTTGACGAGAACCCGTTGTTAGAAGAACTGGGTGGTGTAGGTGCGTTATTGAGATATTAAAATGTTGATGGAATAACGCTTAAAATGTGCTTGATTGTTGCTTGGGGAGGTTTGAGGTGAGAGTACGCGAACTCCCTTCGGTCGTTCGCTTGAGGTTAGAGGGTTTGCATAATTACTGCAACTCACAACCCACATCCCTCATCTCTCATCCCTATGTTTAGATCGATCCAAATTCGGGATCGGATTTATTTTTAGTGTTATAGGATCTTGATTTCATGATACTTTTATAGGTTCGGGCTCTGATATATTTTAGCTGAGATAGGCTCGGGGTTAATATTGTCCGAACCTAAATTAACGAAATATAAGTAGAGCCTGATAAGCGGAACTTAAACAGAGCCTAACGCACTGGAGCCCGAGCCCGATAATAATGGAGTGATATCTTAGATCGATCTAAATTCGGGAGTGGGTTCGGATTTGTTATTACTGATAGATCGGGCTCTGATATATTTTAGCTGAGATAGGCTCGGATTTATTATCACTGAGATAGGTTCGGGCTCTAATATATTTTAGCTGAAATAGGCTCGGGGTTAATATCGTCCGAGCCTAAACCAACGAAATATAAGTAGAGCCTGACAAGCGGAACGTATGCAGAGCCTAACGCAGTGGATCCCGAGCCCGAGCATAATAGAGTGATTTCTTGGATTTGGTATTTCCAATACAATTAATCATCCAACCTCTCACCTCAAACGATTGTCTTTAGAAAAAGACCGAAGTGTACTCTAACCTCACACCTTTATTCATTATCCACCATTCACAATCCATAATTCATTAAATAATAGATAAATCTATATATTTCGAGAACTATCCATAAGTTGATGTTAAGGGAGAGCGCTAGTGGGGAACCTGCTAGTGATACCGAAGAGTCAATTGTTGGTCGTTCTGCAAAAGTGCATAAGCTAGATGAGCGCTCGAGCTACTTAATTGAGGAATCAAAACCTGCAATTAGCTATGATCTATTTGCACACGAGGTTCTGGACGGAAGAAAGGGGCTTTGCATAACCCGGAAGAACCCGGAATGGCTCAGGGAAGAATATAAATGGACAGATATACCAATAATTTGGTTGACCAATAACAACATAGAAAAAGAACATTGTATAGACCCCACGAACCTGTCCCGGCTAAGTATCAAGATCGTTAATTTTATCAAACAGAACTCTAATGGTATAATTATTTTAGAAGGCCTGGAATATCTGATCTCACAAAACTCATATCAATTTATTCTTCGATTCGTGCAGCTGATAAATGATAAGGTCATGCTGAGCAATTGCATTTTATTAATACCCATTGACCCGTTAATTCTATCGGAGCGCGAGGTACATCTACTCGAACGTGACATGGTCGTTTATGGTGAATAGCTCGTAAGTGAGTGTGTGAGTATGTGGGTGTGTGAGTTTGGGAGTGTGTGAGTTAAATCAGGGATTGGGGGTTACAATTAAGGGTTCACAATTCAGTTGTCTGTTGACAGTTGTTAGTTTTCAGAGTGATTATATCTAACTGAGAACTAGGAACTAGCAACTATTACGTGTTGGGGTGTGAAATGTTTTTATTTTTTAATTTTATCGGAGGCTTACTCAAGATGAATGCCGTGCAACCTAGGAATAGTAAGGTATTTATAGAAGATTAGATATACCCGAACGGCCATTACATGTTTGTCATATAGTGGTAAAAAATTACAGGAGGTAATTTATGTTAGGAGGACAAGGACAAGTTCCTATATTAGTATTGAAAGAAGGTACAACGCGTGAACAGGGCAAAGATGCCAAACGTAACAATATAAACGCAGCTAAAGCTATTGCTGATGCAGTACGCTCGACTCTCGGTCCCCGGGGCATGGATAAAATGCTCGTGGATTCCATGGGTGATGTGGTCATCAGTAATGATGGTGTTACTATTTTGAAAGAGATAGATGTAGAACACCCCGCTGCTAAGATGGTGATCGAAGTCGCAAAAACGCAGGATGAAGAATGCCGGGACGGCACTACAACAGCTGTGGTTTTGGCGGGCGAATTCTTAAAACGCTCGGAAGACCTGATAGACCAAAATGTACACCCAACGATCATTACCGGTGGATTCAGGATGGCGATGGAACATGCCGTCGAATTTTTAGAAAAGTTATCTGAACCGGTAAAATCCAATGATGAAAAAATGCTACGGGAAATTGCAATGACGGCCATGACCGGAAAGAGTGCCGAGGCGATCAAAGATCATCTGGCAACCATCGCGGTGAATTCTGTAAAGACCATAATGGAAAAAGAAGACGGCAAGATAACCGTTGACCTTGATAATATCAAGGTTGAGAAGAAGCACGGCGGTTCGATCAAAGATACCGAACTGATCGAAGGTATTATCATCGACAAAGAACGAGTACATTCAGTTATGCCAAAGAGAGTAAAGAACGCTAAGATCGCGCTATTGAACTCTGCTTTAGAGGTCAAAAAGACAGAAGTCGACGCAAAAATACAGATCACGAGCCCAACACAATTACAGGATTTCCTCAACGAAGAGGAAAAAATGTTGAGGGAAATGGTGGAGGAGATCAAAAAATCCGGTGCCAGTGTTGTGATCTGTCAGAAAGGTATCGATGACCTGCCCCAACATTATTTGGCGAAGGCTGGCATTTATGCGGTTCGACGTGCCAAAAAATCGGACATGGAGAAGATAGCAAAGGCAACAGGTGGACGTATCGTAACAAACATCCATGATCTATCAAAAGACGATCTTGGTAAGTCCAATTGGGTAGAAGAGAAAAAGATCGCAAGCGATCAGATGACCTATATCACAGGCTGCAAAGATGCAAAGGCGGTCTCCATCCTAGTCCGAGGCGGCACCGACCATGTAGTAGATGAGATCGAGCGTAACTTGAATGACGCACTTGGCGTGGTATCTATCGCCCTAGAAGATGGAAAAGTGCTTATTGGTGGGGGCGCAGCCCCTATGGAGCTCAGCCAACATTTACGTGATTATGCAACCACAGTAGGCGGCCGTGAGCAACTGGCGATCGAAGCATTCGCAAATGCCATGGAAATCATTCCGCGAACGTTGGCAGAAAACGCAGGCCTGGACCCGATCAATACACTTATCGACCTTAGAAAAGCGCACAAGAGCGGTAAAAAGACCATGGGACTGAATGTCTGGAATGGTACGGTAACCGACATGAAGAAAATGAAGATCATAGAACCTTTGCGCGTAATGAAACAAGCGATCCTGGGTGCAACGGAAACCGCAATGATGATCCTGCGCATCGACGACGTGATCGCATCGAGGAACACGGGCGGCCCACCAGGTGGAATGCCACCAGGCGGTATGGGCGGCATGCCACCAGGCATGGGTATGGATTAATTAGATCGAATTAAAGCTAAAACCTATGTTATTTGAGTAGACCATGTTTGGTTTGTGACCAAACACCATCTACTCTTCTTTTTTTTTTTCCGTCTATTGAAATCTCAATGGAAAAGCTAAAAGTCAAAACTCGAACAATTTGTTGGCACAAATTATTCTTAAGCTAAGAATTCTTATAATAAATAACAATGAGTAAAGAATTCTTACCCTGGTAAAATGAAAAAGTATACTTTTAAGTTTTAACTTTTGAAATTTGACTTTAAAAAAATGTATCAATCATTATTCTTTTTGCGAAACATTTTTTTTAAATGGTTCCTAGAACAAATCATCTGACACTACTTTTAAGCCAGTTATATTGATAGAGCTTTCAGTAAATGACTTAAACTCATCTTCATTTAAACTGGAATCAACTATCGAAATAATGAGTATGGAATCATTAAGAACAATGGATTCTTTGATATTATTAATAAATTTTAAGACCCTTTTAAAATCATTATATTCGATCAAATAATCGAAACCGCTCAAATAGATAACACGGTGAATGTTATTAGTTAAAAACTCATTAATTAGATGTGACATTACACTCAACACGGGTGGTATACAATCATCATCTAACTCTGTTTTTACTTGATACACAGTTGCATCTTTCAAATTATATTTTTTGATAAGTGCTTTCCTATCATCATTAGTTATACATAACCCAAAAAACGGATCTTTTCCGGTCACAAGGCTCTTGAATAGATCTAACCCTGGCGCGGATCTATCATCAATTAAATAATAATTACTGCCCCACTCAAGAGGTATCGACTCGATAATTTCTTTTTTATCGACCGAACTCGTATCGATCTTTTCACTTATTGTTTTATAGGGCGATTCCTCAATGGAAAAAGCGGCACTTTCCCCTGCCATAGGTGCATATCTTGTTAGTTCACCCAGGCCTTCCACTGCTACTTCTGCCGATGATACAACACCTTCAATTATATTCTCGATCTCTTTGCAATAATCTTCAAGCATTGAAAAAGTCCTGTTGAATATCTCGTCGCTGGTTTTATACCATTCTTGGATATTATCGTTGTAACCTTTGAACTTTTTAATATCTCCAATAAAGATTTCATCCTTCATCATGTCAATATTTTTAACCGTAGTTTTGAATTTAACTAAATATAAATTTAGTTTTTCAGCGTGTTTCCTAATTTTCATTTCAATATTCTCCGCATCCTTTTGCAGGCCCTCCATATGATCCCTGCGTATTGCCAACATGATTGTATCCTTCTTATTTCTAAGAGCGGCCAAGCCTTGGCTTTGTTGTACGATCTGGGTCTCAATATTTCGTAATTTTTTTTGAAGTTTTGTTAAAAGTTTATAATTCTCATTTACAATTAAATTCAATGTTAAAAGATATGGAAAATTGTTTGTAATGAACTTATCTACCTGCTCATTTTGTTGTTCGGTCAAATGTGGGTGCAATACAAATAAATAATTATTTTCATCTCCAAATCGGATAAATTGACCAAAGTCAAAAGTAGAATAATGAATGGCCTGCTCCTTGGCAAAAGTCAGATTAATTCTTACCTTCATTAAAACTTCGTTGAAGTTGTTACTTGCAGTCTGGAGTATACTCGAGAGACCGAGTACCTTTTTTAAGTCACGGGCGGACTCTGTAATATCCAGTTGCGATTCCCATACCGATTCGGGATCATCGGTCTCAAAACCTTCTGGGTTACTAAATGTAAAAATAAAGATCAATACTTCGTTAAAAAACAATTGTTGTGCACTTATTGTACCATCTGCATTCTTGATCGACCCCAGATGTTTCAATGAAAAATCTGCTATACCATCCTGGATCAGATTGTCAAGTGATTTTTCAATATCCAATATTTTACCCTGCAATTTATAGATCTTGTATAGTGATTCCCAAAGCCCCTCCGCCTCATTAATTGCATTCCGGTACATTTTATTCTTTGATTTGACACGGAAAAAGAAATATTGATGTAGAGTGGGTTTGGCTGCAAGCCCCAGTTCAATCGCCCCTTTCATATTTTGGTTTTTTTAATTGATTCTAATACGATTGATATATTATATAAAGTTTTATTATCTTATAATACTAAACATTCTTAAGTTTATTTTAGATTTACGTAATATATATTTGTTTAATATTTATAAAATTTTTCTTTTTGAAGTTTAAAATTTTAACCTCAAATAGATTCCAGATTAATTAATGATGTAATACTGGATGATATTGTGTTAATTAACAATAAAAGCTTCTTCTCCGAATTTAGGATGATAATTAAGATAATGGCTTGTAAATCATTAATTGTTAATCGTGAATGAGGGAATGGAAGACTGGGGAAATGAACGAATGGGGGAATGGAAGACTGGGGGAATGAACGAATGGGGGAATGGAAGACTGGGGGAATGGAAGACTGGGGGAATGGAAGACTGGGGGAATGGAAGACTGGGGGAATGGA
>JAEHCK010000108.1 GCA_020696345.1 Thermoplasmata archaeon
CTTTAAATTACAGAAATGGAGTTCAACTTACACAGTCTTGTAACAATATATTTGTCAATAATAACATTTCTAATAACAATAATGGCATTTCTATTTTGGAGCAATCAAATACCAATATATTCATGAACAATACTTGCAACTCGAATTTCAATAACGGAATTTATGTAGGAAACTCCAATTCAATTACCATTATAAATAATACATGTAATTTTAACACCCAGGGTAATGGTATTTATATCGGTTATTCTCAAAATAATTTGCTAAAGAATAATACTTGCAATTACAATTGTAACTGGTTAGCAGGAATTAGGCTTTTTAAGGTCTGTAATACCACTCTCATTAATAATACATGTTCGAATAATAGTTGGGCAATTTATATTGAATATTCCAATAATTGTACATTGAGCAAAAATAATTTATCGAATAATAATGGTGGAATTGCGCTATATCGTTGCAATACCTGTACGCTAAACAATAATACATGCAATTCAAACAATTACTATGGAATTCATTTATCCTATACCATTAATTGTTCAATTGATAACAATACATGTAAATTTAACAATATGTTCGGTATACATCTTATGAATTCTAATGAAAATAAATTAATTAACAATCACTGCAATGAAAATATTTTATATGGAATCCAAATAATGAAATCAAATAATAACATGCTCGAAAATAATTCTTGCTTAAAGAACAATGCTGGGATTTCAATTAATCAGAGTTATGAAAATCCAATGAAAAATAATTCATGCTCAAATAATTTTGATGGTATCTATATCAGTTACTCAAGTGACATCACGATTAAAAACAATAACTGCTCAAATAATAAAAACAATAGTATTTTTGTATATAATTCCAATAATAATGCAATTATTAACAACACCTGTAATTCGAATATTTATAGTAATAAAGGAATTTATCTTTATGAGTCAAATAATAATATAGTTGAAAATAACAGTTGCATATCAAACACTTATCGGGGCATTCATTTAGATTTTTCAAATAATAATAGAATTAGTTACAATATATGTAACTCACATAATGCAGATGGTATTTTATTATCTAGTTCTCAGAATAATATACTTACAAATAATAATTGTCTGAATAATTCGTGCGGTATTACATTACATAATTCTAATAACAATTCAGTTTATAATAATTTCCTAGAATTAAATAAATGTAGCATTAATCTTGCAAATTCAAATGAAAACAGTCTAATAACTAACAATTGCAGTTTAAATAAGTATGAGGGTATCAGTTTAAGTGGTTCAATGAAAAATAATCTTACAAATAATAACTGCAGTTCAAATGATGGTAATGGTATTTCTTTCTGGTCTTCGGATGAAAATATACTTACAAACAATAAATTTGTTTTAAATAAGAGAGATGGTGTTTTTTTAAATTCAGATTTTAATATTATAAAAAATAATTTATTCCTATATAATAATAATGGAATTAATATCACTTCTGGATATTATAATGAAATTTATTATAATAATATAATTGAAAATATTTATCAAGCGAAGGACCGTGGTGACAACCAATGGGACAACGGAAATGGTGAAGGTAACTACTGGTCTGACTATAATGGCCTTGACAATGGTGCCAATGACCGTATACCCTACGATGGGATTGGTGACACGGAGATACCTCATTTAGGTCTGGACAATTATCCATTCATTATCCCAAATGGCTGGCTGGTGCCCATAGCACCTAAATTAGTGAATCCGGGTGAGACAGATTACGATGGGAAATATGTGCTCTCATGGATTTATTATATGGATGTTGACGGATATATCTTAGAAGAAGACGATAATGAGGATTTCAAATCACCAGATGTAATTTATTATGGTTCTGACGGGTCGGCATTCCAATATGTCATCACCAACCAAAGTGAGGGTACCTATTATTATCGTATCATGTCATATAGAGGATTGTATAAAAGTGCCTGGTCAAATATAGTGAATATAACAGTCAATTTAGGCCCAGATGTACCAAGAAATTTAACGATTACAGTTTGGCCCGTGGGGAATGCACTTAACATTACCTGGAGCCAGAACGTCGATGATACTTTAAATTATGAGTTATTCGTAAAGACCGTTGGCCAGTGGAAGCTGTTAGCAAACATTTCTTACCCAAACTACTCATATAACCATACTGGCCTAATGGATGAAATAAAATATTCCTACAAACTGCGCGCCAGGGATGCTTTAAATCGGTCATCAGAATATTGCACATCAGTAAGTGCAGTCCCTATGGATACCATACCACCGGATACACCAACAGGATTAAAGATCGTAAGTAAAACATATGACTCGATTAACCTAACCTGGAATACCTCTCTGGCCGAAGATGCAGTAGGATACAATATCTATCGCAGCGAGAGCCTAAACCCGAGTACCTGGGGCGATCCGATCAATGGCGATAAACTGATTCTTGAAACTTACTGTCACAACACGGGCCTTGCCGAAGGGACTACTTATTATTATGTAATTACCGCCTTTGATGAGGTGCCAAATGAATCGCCTTATTCAGATGTTTTGAAAGTAAAAACCTTTTTATTCACTGAATACCCGCAACCACCAGTGGTTAACTCCCAGCAACCGGACATTTTCATACCTGAGGATTCATATGATGATACTTCCATTAATTTATTTCTATGGTTTTCTGATGTCAATAATGATAAACTGACATTCCGCTGCGATGGTCAGCAATATATTAATGTAACCATTGATCAAGTGACCGGAAAAGTTACTCTAATACCAGAACCGAACTGGAACGGCTGCGAGAATTTAGTGTTTAATGTTTCTGATGGATGGTTCGAGATTTTCGATTCTGTACAGGTAACAGTTACGCCCGTGAACGACCCGCCAGGCCCGGCCATTATTACAAAACCGGAAGATGGATTCAAGTTGGAAAAAGGGCAAATATTGGATTTTGAAGGTGCCTGTGTTGACCCAGACATACCTTACGGCGATAAACTCACATTTCGGTGGATTTCAGATATCTCTGGTGAGATCGGTAATGGCGAAAAATTAAATGGTATAAGCCTACCCGCTGGCAAACATCAAATCATATTGGAAGTTACAGATAACGAGAACTTGACCACAAGCGCTAGTATAAACATCACAATTAAAAAGCCAACTGAGGGCCAGGAGGGGCAGGAAAGTGATACAAATTTATTAATAGGCAGCAGTATTTCTATTTTAACTATTATAATAATAATTATTTATATGTTCTTCAAAAACAAAAAAAAGACTGAGCCAGGCAAGAAAATGACCGCTAAACCAATGAAACAAGATGAATTGAAAGATCATGATGTTGAATCTATACAAGATCTCGATGATGAGTATATTTTTGAGGAAGAATAATATATTTAAAAATAGGTTAATATTTTCAAAATCAATAATGAGGTTGAAATCGATGTTAAGTGCGAAAGTGAAAAAATGGATATTAACCATTTACTTTGTGTTAATATTGATTTTATCCGGGTTCAGCATTCTCCCGGGGTTCAATGGTAATAACCTATCTAACCGGTGCGGTACCCCTATCCATACCCCAACGGCACGGTCAGCTATAATCGTGGATGTCAATGGTAATGGCGCCTATACAACCATCCAGGCAGCCATCGATAACGCCAGCACCGGCACAACCATCGAGGTCTGGGACGGGACATATCACGAAGATATCATTGTAAACAAAACCGTTTCTCTCATAGGCAACGGCACTGAAAATACCATCATCAACGGCAGCCAGAGCATTGATGTTGTGCGGGTTACGGCAAATTGGGTGAACATTTCGGGTTTTTCTATGAGGAATAGTAGTCTGATCGGTGGAGGTCGTGGAGGAATACTATTAACTGGAAATCATCACTGTAAAATTACGGATTCAAAATGCTACGACAATAAAAACGGAATTGTTATGATCAATTCAAACTGGAACACTATTATGGACTGCAATTTTTCAAATAACGATGGTGGAATGAGATTATCAAATGCAAATTTTAATTCTTTAATTAATAATGAATGTTCAGACAATTTGATGAACATATATCTCTATGGTTCTGATAATAATCAGCTTGATAACAATATATGCCAGAACAGCAGCACAGATGGCATTATTATTGATGAATCCGACGGCAACACGATCTCTAACAGCACTTGTGAGTTCAATACAGATGGGGGAATATATCTGGGAGATTCAAATGATAATGTTTTATTCAATAATACCTGTTCAAATAATAAGCACGGCATCTATGTATCACAGAGTGAAGATAACAAAATTAGAAATAATAACTGTAACAAGAACACAGATACTGGAATTTACAACTGGTATTCCGATCTTAATGAAATTTCAGATAATACCTGTGTTTCGAACGGAGATAGAGGTATCCATCTATCACAGGCCGAGGATATCACAGTTGTCGACAACAACTGCCAAAACAACAAGATCGGTATAAATGTCGTGTCATCGGATGATAGTACATTCATTAATAATGATTGTTCAAACCAGAGATATGGAATTAGCCTGGATCGATCTTGGAATAATGATCTCGTAAATAACGAATGCAACTCTAATATTAAGGATGGCATTTCGCTCAATGAATCGCACAGGAACTCTTTATCCGACAATACCTGCAATGACAACGACCAGGACGGCATCCTCATTTACGATTCGAAGGACAATAACCTGAGTAAGAATACCTGTTTGAGAAATACTGCGGGGATCCATGTGGTAGAGGATTCGGAATATAATGTCTTAGAATACAATGATTGTTCAAACAATACCTGGGGCATCTACACACGTAAATCGTATCTGAATACTATAAAAAATAATACATGCTTTGATAATAATAATGGAATTTATTTAATATTTAGATCGGAAGCAAACCTGCTCGAGAACAACATCTGTGAGTTCAACGACAACAGCGGCATTGCGCTTTCTGTGTCTGCCAATAATACCTTAGCCAATAATCTGTGCAGTTTCAATTTTGCGTCGGGCATTTCAATTGAAGAGTCTGACGTGAATACGATTGTGAACAACACCTGTATCGACACGGGTTCTGGCATCTATATGGCCTGGGCGTCTACTCTTAACACCATAAAGAAAAATATATGTTCCGATAATTTGAACGGCATTGTAATAATTGATGCCATGTTCAACACGGTCGCTAACAATACATGTTTAAACAATAGTATTGGCATATCTGTTCTGGAATCACAATATAATGAGATCGTGGGAAATAATAATTCCGAGAACCAGAAGGGTATCTTTCTAAGAAATGCGGGGTCCAACACGTTTTCAAAGAATATATGTAGTTCTAATAATGGATACGGCATCTTCTTCTACGAGGCTAACACGGAGAATGTTATTTTCAAAAATGATATCTGTTTTAACCAAAACTACGGCATTCTAGCCAGTACATTGTCAACAGATAATAATATCTATTTTAACAATTTCATAAACAATACCTACCAGGCTGCGGATAACGGTCTTAACAAATGGAATAACGAAAATGGTCTTGGGAATTACTGGTCGGACTATACCGGTCTTGATAACGGTGCTAATGGCAGAACCGCGGCAGATGGGGTAGGTGATACGAACATTCCGCACATGGGCCTGGATTCGTACCCGTTCATGATACCGTACGGTTGGGTTGCGCCCGTGGCGCCGTTCCTCGTCGATCCGGGTACGATAAACCGCAACGGCAACTTTGTTGTTTCCTGGATAACCTACCAGACTGTGGATGGTTTTATCCTGCAGGAGGACGATAATATTGGCTTTACGTCACCAAAAGTGATCTATTACGGCACAGATGGTTCTGCGTTCCAGTTCGCCATTTCCGGCCACGTTGAAGGAATGTTCTGTTACAGAATAAAATCTTATTACGATATATATCAAAGCGGTTGGTCAAATATCGTGAACATTACCATAAATTATGGCCCAGGTGTTCCTGAGAACTTGGAAGTGCTCCCATGGCCAGAGGGGAACACGCTGGAGATCTCCTGGGACCCGAATGATGACGTTGATGATGATACCGTGTATTATGAACTGCAGATAAGATCTGTGGGTGATTGGAGCGCACTTGCGATAATTTATCATCCCGACAGCACGTACAACGATACTGGCCGAATCGACGGTGTGGAATATTCATACAGGGTGCAAGCAGTGGAGAACCTCGATCGTACATCGGGTTGGTGCAGCCCGGTCAAAGGTACACCCCAGGATATAATGGCGCCGTCGCCGCCATGGGGTTTGAAGATCGTCAATCGTACCTACTATTCCATCTCGATCGAATGGTCGATGAACCGGCTAGACGAAGTAGACGTTTCAGGGTACAATGTTTATCAAAGCTTAAAATCCAACACCACTGACTGGGGCGAGCCTCTGAACTGCCAATTTCCGGTGAAGGATAAGAAATACGAAGATACAAACCTTCAAGAGGGCACTACATATTATTATGTGGTCACTGCTGTTGACGAGGTACCCAACGAGTCGGAATTTTCCCAGGTCTTCCAGGCGCCAACTTATCTGTTTACCGAATATCCCCAGCCGCCGATCATCAAAAAACCATTACAGGATCTCTCGATCCCGGAGGACACCTACGACGATCGCTCGATCAACATGTACAACTGGTTTTCGGATGTGAACGGCGACGATCTATCATTCAGATGTGTAGGCCAAAACCATATTGTAGTGAATATTTCCCAGCAGAACGGAACCGTTGTTTTGAGTCCGGATCGGGATTGGAACGGTCAGGAGCTTTTAACGTTTTACGCGTTTGATGGTCTTTCCGAGATATCTGATGATGTATTGATCGTTATAGTACCTGTGGATGACGCGCCCATCGATGCGGCGATCATCACACCTGAGCACGGTTTGAAGATCAAACACAATACACCATTATCGTTTGAAGGTAACTGTACCGACGCCGATCTGCCGTACGGTGATGTCCTGACCTATACATGGTCGTCTGACCGCGATTCCGTGTTGGGTACAGGTAAGACCCTAAGTGATATCAAACTCTCAAGTGGTCAACACCAGGTCACATTAATTGTTCTTGACTCCAAAGAGTTGAACGATACCGCGATGATCAATATCACCGTGGCCAAAGCACCGGCCGAGGTTGAGAATAATGCCAATCTTGGTTTACTGGCGACTGGCGCTGTAATTATCATTCTGGTGGCAATAATTTTCCTAATGTTTTTGGTCGATCGCCAAAAAGCGCAGGTTGGAAAAGAAGAGCCGAATAAAATTGAATCTGTATCTGATCATAAACCAAAGAGTCGAAAATCTGTTCGCGCTGTCGGGTTTATATCCAAATATATAACATCAAAGCCGAAAGAACACTCAAAGGATAAAAGGTCGAAAAGCAGAAGATCGAAACAGAAACGAAAAAAACGACGAGGCTGAAGGTTGATGGATGAAAGCTTAAGGCTGAACCTTGAACCCTGAAAGCCTGATGAACGATGACCCTTGGAGATGATGTAATGACCACCGGGTTACGAGCAGAACAGATAACCAAGTATTTGGATGGTGGAAGTAGAACGATCCTGGATAATATCTCGTTCTCCTCTAAACCGGGAAGTGTACTGGCACTTGTGGGCCGTTCGGGCTCGGGGAAAACTACATTATTAAAAACAATTAATAGGTTGATAGAGCTTGATTCCGGTACTATCTTTTTGAACGACCGATCGGTGAGCGCCATAGCGCCACAGAAATTACGACGGCGGATCGGTTTGGCGCTCCAAGTACCCACCATGTTCAACGGCTCGGTGAAACAAAATGTCGAATATGGTTTAAGGTTACACGGTGACTTGAAGGGCCTCCAGCCCAGGATCGCTCGAGCGTTACAGGATGCCGGATTATCCAAAAAGTTCCTTAATAGAAATGCCCGCAAATTATCAGTAGGCGAGCAGCAGCGCGTGGCTCTTGCACGTACTTTGGTTCTCGAGCCCGAGGTGTTGTTACTTGACGAGCCATCAGCCGCCCTGGACGCCGGCTTGACCAGGCAGATCGAGCAGACGATCTTGAAGTTATGTAAAACTCGAAACCTGATCGTTGTTTGGGTTACCCATGATACGGCCCTGGCACGACGCGTGGGCGACCAACTGGGAATATTGAAACACGGTAAACTTAAGATAATCAATAAAATACAAAAAAAGAAAAAAGTGGGGGACGATCGTTGACCAACGGCCTCTATGACCCGATCTGGGGTATGATAAAACTCGGATTGGCTCTATCATTATTGGTAATAGTGTTCATATTATCACGCTGGAAAAAGATCAATATTGAACATGAGCTCGGTATTGCCGCGGTGCGCGGGTTCTGCCAGTTAATGATACTTTCCTTGATCCTGGTCACAATTTTCGAACTCGATAACCTGTTTCTTGTATTGTTGGTCCTGGCCGTGATGGTCACGGCGGCGGGCGCCACATCTGCCAACCGAGCAAAAGGTATACCGAAGATGTTCCCGATAACTGCTGTCAGTATATTAACGGGTTCTGTAGTGGCTCTATCCATAATGATCTTGATAGGGCTTTTGCCGCTCAAACCCGAGTTCTTGATACCACTCGGCGGCATGGCTATCGGAAATTCCATGATATCGTGCTCGTTGGCGATCAACCGGCTTTCGGCCGAGTTTACAAATAACCGCAACAAGATCGAGACCGCACTGGCGTTAGGCGCCACCAGCACACAGGCCGCTGAACCGTACTTCCGAGAATCCATTCGTGCGGCAATGATACCCAAGATCGATAACCTCAAAACACTGGGGCTCATATTCATCCCTGGGGCAATGACAGGCATGAGAATGGCCGGTGCGGACCCGGTCTGGGCGGCCGTATCAAATAGCAATATTCTTCATGATAATAAGCTCGGGGATAATCGCTACCGTACTATTGACGATCCTGATAAGAAACAGATTGTTCACCGATGCGCACCAACTGGTTGAGGATCTGGAGTTGAGTTAAGAGTTATGGGAGTGTGTGGGTGTGAGAGTGTGTGAGTGGAGGAGTGTAAGAGTTAGGGGTCTGGGGTTACAATTTATGGGTCAGGATGTTGGATATATCGCGGAGATAACGGGATGTGGAATGTATCATTGAGATTTCGGAATGTTCGATATGACGTTGATATTGCGGGACGCACCAACGGTATAGAAAAAACAAATCAATAAGGTAACTTATTTTTGTGTTAGACCCGAATTTGTCTGCTGGTATGCCATCCGACTATCCGACCATTAAGTCGAGCTGGCAGCATTTTCAGTGTTGGTTTGAAATATTTCTTCGATCCAGCCACACAGACTGCAGAACAACTGCGATCCTGCACTTCGGTCGACGGCGCTGGGAGAAGGATGGCGCGGTAAAAGAAATTGATCGGGTTAGGATAATAATAAAATTATACTGAAATAGGTTCATATTTTAGTTCTTCACCGTAAATCATGTTAGTCTTTATTTTATCTCTTTTTATTTTATCTATTAATTTCTCGATATTTTCAACCACTTCTAGAGAATAATATTTTTCCCCACATTGATTACATACATGTGCAGGTACATCATCTATTACAATAATTTTATTATTAATTTTTTTAATAATATCCACTTTTTTAGGTTTCATTTCTCCATTACAAAGGCTACATGATTCCATTTTAATCACTCTTCTTTTTACGTCTGATTTTATTATTAACCCATTCATTTTTATTTGGTTCATATGTTGTTATAATTCGAACATGATTTTTACATAATGCAATAACCACATGAATTGCCAGTCTATTTTTATATCCGAGTATTAAACAACTGGGACAAGGTTTTGAATCCGAATAATTTTCAATTATTTCACTGTTAATGATCGCATTTATTACATCTTTACTTTTTATCTTTCTATCATCCATTACTGTCCATGCATGATCTGTGAAATATACTTTTTTTTGATTAATAAATGATTTTATTCGAACAAAAAGTTTATTATTTTTCTCCATATTGCATATATTGAGATATGGTTATTTAATAATTTAGTATTATCTAATTATATTTCAATTTGATTTCCCAGGTAAGCAATCCAATTTACATAGCAATTTATTATCATTCCTTACCATAGAGTAATATTTTGCAGGTACACACCGCTCTCCTGTGCTCTAGTTGACTGTGCTTGGAGAATCACTTGCTGGGAGGTGTTATTTTTCCAAATATCCTAGGTCATCTTTTATCTCAATACCAAATTTTCTAGCAAATTCTGCCATCTTTTTGAATGCGGTTATTCGTTCTTTTTTTGAAAGATATTCGATAATATATCCATAGTCTTTGAGCCAACCACTACGGTCACTGTCTCTTTTTATCACTATAATCATTTCATGTGCTCCTATTGATATGGGATATCTTGACCAGATCCTTTCAAGATTTTTCCAAGATGCACCTAATATTAATTTTTTTCCAACAAAATATTGAATTCCCCAATCGCTTAATGTTAATTTTCTTTTTTCGATCATTTTCCTAACTAACCAAAATGATAAATAAGCCCCTATAAGAGCTAATATTGGAAAAAACCGTTTTGAAAATGTATCTTCTGTTCTCATTTCAAAATAATTAGGATAAATAAGACCAATAGTCCCTATATATAACCCCATAATTATTCCAATTGATAATACAGAACATAAAGGAAGTACTCTTAAATCTCTTGTGGAATAGATATATTTTTTAGATTGTTCAAAAAAGTTTCGATTGAATATTTAACAATTTCTATACAATGTTAATAATTACTTTTTTCTTCTCAACTGAAAAACTGACTTTTTGACCTTCTTTAATTCTTAATGCATCAACTATTTCTTTCGGTATTCTTACGGCAATACTTCCACCAGCGTTGAAGGTCTTACGATTAAATAGATTATAAATTGTTTGATAGCCTTTTTTATCTACCCATTCATCACCGCATTTTGGGCAAACATCTACTTTAACAAATACACCGGGTTCATATTCTTTTAAATCTTTTTTCATCGGATTTTTACAAATTGGGCAACTTGTCATTATTTTTTTCCTCCTTCAACTGTTATTACCCATATTATTCCATCTATACTATATTAGTATACAATGTATATTATTTTTTCTGTATATACTTCAATTCTTCTTCGCTCTTCAAGTGTTCATCACGCCAGTGTAGGTCCTGAAACGTAGAAACCGGCAGCCCCGCAAAATCGCCAGAGCTGATCAATTGTAAAATAACATAACCTTCGCTCTTACCATCACTATTACCACCATCAATTATTTCACCCCTGATATTCACACAAGGATAAACCTCATTACCGATCTTTATCTCAAGATCGCTTGTCACCATTAGCCGTAATCTAACTCCGTACGGTGATTCGAGCATCATGGAATCGTCACCAAGTAACACACGTGGCCGCGGAGTGTCGAACTGCATGATATCACTGATATGGAGCTCGGGTTTTCTCCTGGTTGGGTTGTATTTTGGATAACCACTGCCCGAATCAAAGATATCCTGGTTGGCTACTTGAGTGATCATAGTATATTCATAATAGATCGTGTTGTTCGAGAATTTTTCAAGATCGGTGTTCCATGTGGTATTGATAACCGTACTTTCGAACTTCGTCTTCATGGGACTGCCCGATAATCCAGTTTCTCCATCCATTGTAACATTGTTATAGAAAATACTGCATGGATACTCCTCGCCCGCCCGGTTTTCATGATGATCATTGCCTATAAGTTCGGAAGTTACGTACACATCACCCTCCATTTCAACATCCATCCCGGTTTCCGGATCTTCGATGCTTCCATAAAATGTGCCCTCGCCGTACATGAAATTCTCCATATCCCTATCGTTCTCGCGCACCAGGATCATCTCTTCGATGTTTATATCCATGACCAGGTCGTCATTGCCTATGGTGCTTACCATGGTGCCATGACCCAGCATGGAAATGCTCTCCGACACGAGCTTGCCTTTGGACATTGTAATATTGATCCATAGCTCCGTACAATTTATCGTAACTTCGGTCTCGGCGCCCTCGAAACGATCAAGATAATAATACTCACCGATCCCGCGTAAAGAAGTGTGGAAAAGGTCACCTTTCTGTTCGATCTTCAGATCACCAATGCTTCGAACGCTTATCTTTTCGATATCTGCACGGTTCCGTTCTTCTAAAAAACGGTCCAGATCGAAACCTGCCATGAAATCCATATCGGGGCCGATGAACTCGTGGCTCTGGTTCACTATATCGAGCACGCGTGCGCCGATGAGGGTCTGGTAATACAATACCTGGACCTGGAGTGCATGGCCGGGGTACGGTTTGATCGCGGATGTCAGTTTAAATTCATTCTCTTTCGATTGGGTCATTTGGGAAATATCGAACTCCTCATCCCAACCGGTGGCGATATCGGTCACTATGATCTTGAGCTTGGTATCATCTATGGCATCATTAAGTTTAATGATATAGTCATATTTTGATGTTGAATTCCAATCAATGAAGATGTCCGCACTAACTTTGTGAGCAGCATAACTGTTGTTCACGGTAATGGTTACATTTGCATCGCCGGTCAACCCCGAGTCGTCGGTGGCACGGAATCGAGCAATGAATTTGCCCTCCTCCAAATAGCTGTGGTTCACTATACCCGTGCTGGTCGAGCTCCAGTCAAAGATACCATCACCATCGAAGTCCCACTCGTATAACGCAATTGCGCCATCGGGGTCATAACCGGTTCCTTTTAACATAACTTGCCCCACCGGCACAGACTGGTTCAACCCAGCATCCGCAAGAGGGGGTAGCTTAACAATTTCGATTATCGTGATATTCTTAACCGCGATCATTACCTCCTCGAAATTATCGGTTACACTAAATTTTGCCAGGTAACTCCCGGGCGTCTCGTAGAAGTGTGTTGTAGCGCCAATGGCTGCCGCATGCCAATCAATTGTACCGTCCCCGTCAAAGTCCCACTCATAGCTCCTGATATAGCCGTCAAGATCGGTGGCGGTACCGTTGAAATAAATTATCTCGAATGGTTTTGCCACGATATCGGAGCCTACATCCACCACGGGTTTGCGGTTAATAATAACGACCTCAAGTGTATCTGTCCCAGTGGCCGAATCATCATCCGTGACACTTAATGTCACCGTATATTTACCAGGTGAGTTGTAGGTATATGTTGGCCGTTCGCCGGTGCTTGTATCCAGGGTCGGGTTCTTGAGATCGCCAAAATCCCATTCATAACTCTTGATCTTTCCATCTGGGTCCGAGGAGTTGGTGCCATCGAATTGTACCACCGTTAACGAAAGGGCTTCTATGTCATCACCCACATCGGCCACTGGTGGTTTGTTCTTTTTCCCATCATCCGAATCTTCGAAACAACCCAAAGTCATCGATGTAAGTAATAAAATGAGTATTATCGATCCCACCAGTAATCTTCGCATGATCATCACTATTCTTGTTATTGTTATTCAATATTATAACTTTTGTCAATTATAAAAAAATTGTTTCGCAAAAGAAATGATATATAATGCAATTTTTTTATTAACTCAGATACCGTTAACCGAAACCGTCTCTCGGTTGCGTTGAAATTCCAATAGACGTCATCAAAATAATTAAGTGTATGCGTGGTCTTCTGGCGGTTTCTCCACCAACGGCTCTATTGGTTTCGGCCGCCGATATTCCGGGTCGTCGGACGGGTGTGGTCGGTTATGTTTAAACACAATAATATCTGCCACCCAGTCAAAGCTGATCTTGTGATAATACCCCTCATCATCAAGCAGGTGCAGGTCCTTTTTATAATCCAAGATACGCCCCTTGACGATCCTAAGTATATCACCCGCGATTATGTAAACCTCTACTTCATCATCGATCCGGATTCCAAACTTGCGATTTTTGATCTTCCCGGTAGTCTTATCTTTGTATTTTCCCAATGTACCTTTATTTTTTCGACGGGGCATAGTTACACAACCTGATCTGATCTATCATATCTCCTTGTTATTAATGATTATAATATTTATTCATTAAATATTTTTTCCAATCTTTATTAAGCGAAAGTATTATCTAATCATATATCACTTAACCATCGCTGGTGGTTAGATGGGTTTTGAAGTAACCGTACGAAGTAATACACCGCTTATCGGCGAGTCAGATAAACTAGTTGTAGCCAGATTATTTCTGGAGCAGATCGGATACATAACAAAGGGCAGTGAGCCGGACATACCATTAAGTCTGTTCATGGACTGTTTCATGACCCAGCCGGATAAACCATGGGTCGCAGACGAGATGGCAGTTAAACTTAACACATCGCTCCCCACAATATATCGTCACTTGAACAAATTGAAATCCATGGACATACTCGAGGAGATAAAGTTAGAAGATATTATTAAGACCGATGAAGGAAAAGAGATAAAGCAGATCAAAAAGGGTTACAAACTGCGATATAGCAGCTTGTCCAAGGCATGGAATTTTGTGGAGGCACATGTGGACGCGGCCATGGATAGCTATCGTAAGACCATCGACCATTTACAGGTGCTCATGGAAAATGAGGGTCCGGCGGGTGGTGGCGTAAGTTCGAGTAGCGCGGGTAAGCCGAAATCACAGAAAGAATAAGCCATATAAAATGGATAAATAATTGAATAGGGGAGTTCCAATGAAAAAAATCGAATTTAAAGAATTAACTATAGGGTCGACATGCCAGATCACATCACTGGGCAGTAAAGAAGCGCCAATTATCACACTTGGTAAATTCATCGGATATTCAGGTTTGGGCAATATGGATGCATTATGCATCGAACTTGATAAATCGCACAAGAAGCTGGCCGGTAAAGTGCGTATGATCTCGTCACATATGATCATGACCTTGGATATATTGAAAGAGGGTAAAGAGGACGATGAAAAGGACAAGGAAACTCTTGAGCGATCATACTTGTAAAATATTTAGAATAATTAAAATAATGCAAACCATCTTACGAGTAACATGCTTGAGATAAAAAAGGGTAGTTTGCAAGAACGGGTGCTTAGGATTCTTCTTGATAAATATCCGATCACGGTAGCAGAGCTTCGCGAACAGCTGGGCATCTCGAAAGGCTCGCTTGAGCGTGTTATAAAGGGTTTTGTTACACGTGGAATAATCACACTCGACGTGCTGCCTGACAGTACATATATTCGCCTGCAGCGTCGTGATCTCATGTTCATCGGCCGCCATGAAAGCCAGCGCAGACCATTGAAACATATTAAACAAAAGGATAGAAAGGCCAAATTGAAAAAGAAAATAAAGAAGATCAATGATCCGTATGATATAATGTATCAATGAATTTGATGGGTTGGGAATGGGATGATAATATGCTGGGTTGGTGCAGAACAGATACCGTGATGGGTTGGTGCAGAACAGATACCGTGATGGGTTGGTGCTGAGCAGATACCGGGATGGGTTGGTGCTGAGCAGATACCTGGATGGGTTGATGCTGAGCAGATACCTGGCTGGGTTGGTGCTGAGCAGATACCTGGCTGGGTTGGTGCTGAGCAGATGCCGGGATGGGTTTATGCTGAACAGATACCAGGCTGAGATTGTGATGAACAGATACCGGGCTGAGATTGTGATGAACAGATGCCGGGTTGTGTTGATGTTGAATAGAAACCGGCATCTGTCAATCAACAATTAATCAAGGTATCTGCCAATCAACAATTAATCAAGGTATCTGCCAATCAACAATC
>JAEHCK010000174.1 GCA_020696345.1 Thermoplasmata archaeon
AAGTGGAGCCCGAGCCCGAGTCTGAGTATAATGAGATCACCTTTCGGGAACGGGATCGGATTTGTTATTACTGATAGATCGGGCTCTGATATATTTTAGCTGATATAGGCTCGGATTTATTATCACTGAGATAGGCTCGGGATCTGATTTGTTTTAGCTGATATAGGCTCGGGGTTAATATCTACCGAGCCTAAACCAACGAAATATAAGCAGAGCCTGATAAGCATATATTCAACAGAGCCTAACGAAGTGGAGCCCGAGCCCGATAATAATGGAGTGATATCTTAGATTTACATGAATTCTACTCCTGAAAGCCGGCTCCGAGGGGTGCCTACCCTCATCTTTTGTGCAGCTTCGTGGTACAATGGCCCCTTCCCATCTCCGAGACATATCTCTCGATGGTGGCATACAAACTTCGTGATATAAATCATATAGAGAGATTATATTTAATAATTTATTTTTTTCAAATATAGTTACCAGAACCGAGTTTGGTTTATTTTTGGTTTATGGGAGTTATTAAATAGTTTTAAAATAATCTGGCTATGAATGGTAAACAAAACGTATCCGGGGTCGGTTAGAATACTAGTTTTTGGTATTTTCGTTTACATAATGTTATTTGCTTACCTAATTTATCCTATGATAATTGGTCCTTTGGGTTGGAGTGAAAAACAAACCGTGACAGAACTAGGCGGCCAACCAGAGATCTTAATTGATGATAATGAGGGTGCGTTTGTATTCTGGATGGATAATGTATTAACCCCAAACCGAACCATTGAAGGAGCAAAATTACAGGACAATAAAATAGGTGCTAAAAAAGTAATATTTCAAGGTTACGAGGATTTACCCATATATAGTTTTTTAGTTACGGGGGATAACGCGGGTACTGGTTTCATTTTTATCCAAAGCAAGTATGTATCCGAATCAAGTTTAATAATAATAGACTTGAGCACATTATCGGTAACCCATACTTTTAGTATTAAAACCGAATTATATCTGGAAATAGAAGAGATTTACCCCGGTAATGGTAGAATCTTTATTACGACCAAATCAAATCAAATTGTCTCAATCCTTCCCAATGGTTCTTTTAATATAGAAGCTGAAATGCGGGATCAAGATATTATAAGAATTGCTGAGAGCAAAAATAATGAGTTATTTGTTATTTCGGTAAATAGGACTTCAAAAAGTTATTCTGATTACAAGTATTACCTGAAAAGATTTGATGTATCCGGAGAACTTGTTCGATCAATTGAATTTGATAACGCTGCAAATCCGGATGAAATGTATTTATTCGACAACGGCCACGTCTTATTTTTAAATACAATTTATGGCGAATTTTTTTTATCTCATTATGAATACACACTTTTAGATGAAAATTTTAACGAAATAAAAAGTGATAAATTAAAAAATACAAATTTCCATAACCCATCCGTATTGTCTGGAGGTTTTGTCGATGACGCTTCTAAGTTTAAAGGGAGAGTGACCCAAGATCATTTCGTTTTTGCCTTTGCATCAATGGATGATGAGATCTTTGTCAATATATATGACTATGATTTGAACTTAATATTATCTAGAAAAAATCATGTGGAGTTCTCGGATGATATTGACATATCAATGGGTATTGATAAAACCGAAGATATCGACATCGTATACCTGGATTCTATAATAAAAATTAAAGGTCCATCATATTCAGACTCTATTGCCGGAAAGATCATTTATTTTTCAAACGTAGACTATAATTATCAAAGCTTATTTTTATATCTTTTTGCGGTGGCTGTTCTTTATTTACTTATTTCAATTACCATTTTTAATTTTTATAAGAAGCAAGTAAATAAACGTGATAAACTACCAGACCTTGAAATTGATGAAAAAAAGAGTGGAAACGAAAAAAAGTTGAAAGAAATTCGTAAAAAATTTGAAGATTCAAAGAATAATAACGACCGTGGAAAGTTACTATTTGGATTAGAATATCCGTGTAAATTTCGAAAAAGAGCGGGGTGCGCAATTATTGCCATAATATTATTATTAACATTTTTTAGTATTTATTCAATCTTTTTTATAGCTAACAATTCAGATATTTTACGTTATTTTTTTGTTTTAATATTTGCTCCAACCTTCGGCTTGCAGATTGGGTTATCTTTGTTGTTTGCCGAGATACCGACGCCTAGGATTTTCGAAAATGGCATCGAATTTTCCGGCGCGCCTATCCAGAGATTTAATAAATCTCGTTTTTATTGGTTCTGTGATGTTAAAGAGATCAGGTTTAGAAAGCCTAGATTTAACGTTATCCGTCATTCATTCTTTGATTTTCTAAAATTAAACAGAATAAGAAAATTGCAAGTTCCATATAAAGAAGGATTAAAATTCAATTTTGCATTTGCTATATTTGTATTTAAAGACCCAGACAATATAGTTGAGACAAATAATGATAAAAGTGAGTATGTAATCCTTGATTCGTTTTCAAAGATCTTTTCCGGATTAAAAAATGCATTGAAAAATTATTTATTTGAACTCGGTAAATTTGAACCATTACCTACGATAAAACCTGATAAGAAATTCTGGAAAAAAAGCAAAAGAAGGTTATATTTTACTCCTGGCATCGTTGGGATATTCTCTTTAGTTTTGAGTATAATATTATTGCTCATTTTATATGTTTTATTTCCTGATGTGCTATATTTAGCAGAATGGTTTCACGCATCCAATAGTTTTGGCCTGCATATTACTAATAATTTTGCGCTCATCATTTGGATATTTTTTAACATTTGTATTCTGTTAATTATGCCAATATTATTAATTTTAAGATATTTTACTGTTAAAAAGATTTTAAATTTAAATGCCAATGGAATTTCCATACCAAGTGAAATCAAGGGTAAAGTAATACAATATATCGATAAACTTGCAGTAATAGACCTATCCCATCAAAAAGGGATGACACAATATTTTTCATCCTATAAATCAGTTAAAAAGGGTTATAATGTAGCAAAAGTACTTTATTTCGGGATAATTTTATTAGTTTTTATTATCCTATTTCCAAATTCATTTGGGATTTTGGATTATGGATCGGAAAAAACACTCGGGTATGATAACCCATACACCACAAATCTTTATGGTCTACCCACATCAAACCAGTTCTATATTATTGTAGATACTAGCTTCAAAGATGAAACACTATATCTTGAGGATAATATCACGATCAGCCGTGGTGCTACCCTTACAATGGAGAACATGACAATAATTTTTATGCAGAATAAAAATGATAATTATTATTCCAGTCGCAATAATATTGTTATCTTTACAAGTAAATCCTCATCACTAATACTAAAAAATTGTATTATCAAAACATCATGCTCTCCATATGATAATCACATCAGGGTCCAGGGTGTGTTGAAAGTACAGAACTGTAGCTTCGAACATTTAGAATCATTAATAAGTGTTAAATCTGGTACTTTAGACATATCAAATTCTCAATTTAACAATTGTGATAACGTTTTGAGAATATATACTTCCAAAAGTAATATACGCTCCACAGAATTTCGTTCCTCGGCAGAACCAATTGAAATTATAGATTCTGAGGTACGGATAACAAATTGTAGTTTTTCATCTCCTTATTATTATTCAGATTATTATCGCCAAAATGGTATTTTGATCGAAAAACAGGATTACTGGGCCGCGGGTAAAGATATCATTATCGAGGATTCTGAGATATCGGGGTTTCAAGATGGTATCACTATTTTAAATAAAAATTTAGATTTGCCAAATAATATTGTATTAAAGAATAATATAATTAATAATTGTATTGTTGGTTTAAGAATCACTGAAAGACTTTCAGAATTCGAAAATAATCAATTTCTAAATTGTAGTGTGGGGATCAAAGTAGATTTCCAAATATCCACGAATTTATTTTTGGACCAAAATCATTTTTCAAAAAACGAAGTGATTATTGAGGAATATTATGATCTGAAAATAAATTGTTACAATTTGCAAAAATCGGCTGAAACTGCATATTTTGAGATCATAGATAATCAAGGAAACATCCAAAGATCAGTTGAAAGCTTGTATTTTAAAAGTGGTTATGATACAGCATCTGATTATGCCCAAGAGGAGATACAAATTCTCAAACAAAGGATCGATCAGGATGGCAGTGTTTATGAACCATTCCCATATTCTATTTATGTTTTAACGGTATCTCAAGGGTGCGGCTTTAGTAATTTGAGCTCGCCATTGGATGAGGTAAATGTCAACTTAAATGATAATTTTGATCTAAGGGTCGAAAGTCTTAATTTCCGATATGGGTATGAAAACCGGTTCTTTCAACTAGGTTATAGATGTTTGGGCCAAAAGCTCTCTGATGTGAAGATTTCGGTAACAATTGAAAATGATACAATTGAAACATGGTACGTTGGAACTTGTGAGCCAATTAAAACATATTATATCAAATTTTACATCAAGAATATTACATTAGAAACCATCGTAGGAAGCTTAACATTCAACCTGGAATCGGGTGAGAATACTAATGATATTTTACCGAATAATAATTTGGTAAAAAAAGAGATTTTGTTTGTCAATGGCGATCACACACTGCTTAATACTATTTCTGATTATGACATTGTCTATTTGAAAAAAGGTGTAATGTCGGTTTCTAACCAAAACATAATTTTAAATTTAAGTGATAAACAGATATACTGGTTAATTGATGAAAATGGCAGTTTAGAAATTGAGAACTCGACAATTCAAATTTCAACCAATCCATATGGAGAATTTCCATATGGTATGAGATTAGAATGTCATGGAGATTTCTTATTAAAAAATTCCACTATTTCTGGTTTTTCGAGTATGGAATTTAAAGACTGCAAAATTAATATTTCAAACTCATCTATAAAAAATTCACGCCTACAACTGGAAAATAGTAATTATTTATTTTCAAATTCAAAAATGAATAATACCTCAGAGTGGGGTAATGAGTTCTATATTATGTATTCGAATGGATACATAAATAATTGTTACTTTTATAGGATTTCTATAAGAATGTCAGGTTCAGAAAATGACCGTGATTTTGAGTTTGATTTTTATATTAACAATTCGATATTAGAAAATTCATATGGATCCTTTTATTCTTCAAACTTTTCAATTGAAAATACAAAATTAATACGAACGACGATTGAGATCACGGATACCCATGCATATATAAATAAAATTGAAATAATTGAATCAATTGTTGTATTCTATGGGTCGGATTGGGATATCTATGTAACAAATTCAAAAATAGTTGATAATTCTCATTTTTACTTGATTGATATTAATAATTGTAGTTTTTATAATTTGACAATTTCAAATTGTAATTATGGTATTTATTTGGAGTCCACTGCACCTATATCAGAAAATCTAACTTTTTCAAACAACACTTATGATCTATACGTTGTTGGTCAGGAATCTATTGATTGGGCTGAGAATATCTCAAATACATCCATGTTAGCAACTTATGATATAACATTGAATTTCACAGATTCCAACGGAGCACCAGTATTAATATCTGATGAAATGCATTATTTAAGAATAAATGTTACCAGTTCAAATGACGAATCCACTTATTTTCGAAATATCTCGTTAAAATATGAAGGACAAATTAAACCACAAACTTTTAGATTAAATGTATATGAGAAAGATATAAATGGTTCCAGCCAGTATTTTGATAAATATAAATTAAACTTACAAATTTTTGATAAATATGAAAATGTTATTTATCAAAAAATAGAAGAAATTGATCCCTTGGATATTATTGAAAACCAGATGTTGAAAATAATCATCGATTTCTAGATTCTGTTGTGGTGTCAAAGATGGAGTATGTTCCAATATCCGGTCTCGTTCCTCTCTTTATGCCCCACCAACTCCCCAAGTGCCATTTTCCGCTTGCCTTACCATCCCACTATTACCATCGCCGAGTAGCGCAGGGGAATTTCACGCCCTCACAGAACCGGACGTGAACCTCTCGATTCATCCGGCTCTTATTACAGAAGTTTCATCGCTACTACGAGTTGTTCCACCCCTGTGCCCTGCATCGGTATTCTCGGGAGCGGGATCTAATTTATTATTACTGAGATAGGCTCGGGCTCTGATATATTTTAGCTGATATAGGCTCGGGGTTAATATCTACCGAGCCTAAACCATCGAAATATAAGCAGAGCCTGACAAGCGAAACTTAAACAGAGCCTAACGCAGTGGAGCCCGATCCCGATAATAATGGAGTGATATCTTAGATTTACATGAATTCTGCTCCTGAAAGCCGACTCCGAGGGACCTACCCTCATCTCCTGTGCCACATCGTGGCACAAAGACCCCCGACCCCTAACTTATATCATAAACGCTTCAATTATAATAAAGGCATATTTTAAAGATGAAATCGACTAGTAGCGTTGAAATTCCAATAGACGTCATAAAAAAATGAGGCTTAGCACTATTTTTATATCCGATTTTTCATTACTCTCTTTCATGCTTTATCTTCGTCGATTCCGGCCAAAAGATCTTGAAACTATCTTGCGCATAGTGGAAATTACGCTTGGAGAGAACTACAACGCTTCTTTTTACATGAATCTTCACAATTTTTGGCCTGAGGGTTTCATCGTGGCGACGATCAAAGAACAAATAACCGGATTTGTTTTGGGCACGATATCAGATACGCGAACAGCTAGGATACTTATGATAGGCATATATCCATATTATGAGCGGCGCGGTATAGGTTCGAATTTAATGGATGCATTTATCAAACAATCCTTACGTAAGAATGTAAAATTGATACAACTTGAGGTCAGGACACATAATCAAAAAGCTATCCAATTCTATATTAGAAGAAAATTTATAATTAATAAAACTTTATATAATTATTATAAAAATGGCGATAACGCTTATTTGATGTACAAGTTCATATAAAATGTAAAAACAATTAATAGCCTGAATATATTATGGTCATTTATTGATATTGTTGTTTGAAGTACACGGGATGGTGCACTGGCTTGGAAATTGATATATTAAGAGTAATTCTTGTTATCATATTGATATTCTTTCTTCCCGGTTTCTTTTTAGTTCAGGCGTTATTTCCTCGAAAGAATGAGCTGGACGAAGAGGATGACCTTTTATATCGTATAGTTCTTGGCATAGTACTAAGCATCGTGATCACAACCTTCGACGGATTCATATTAGGGTCATTGGGTGTAAACCCGTCTACAGGCAAGGGCTACTGGGACACGCCTTACATTATCGGTTCATTGATCGCAATCTCGGCAGTTCTATTTGTAATCAGTTGGTTCCGGGGCGCTTATCCGTTTTTGCGTCCAAGATCGGTTGATAAGCTAGCCATTAATATCTCTAAAAAAGATAAAAGCCAATTTTATCGACTCATGGACCAGTGGAAGAAACTTGAAAAAGAATTAGAAAGATATAATGACCGTTATTCTGAAGGTGATATAAAAGACGAAGAGGAATATAAGAAAAAAACTTCGGAAATAACAGAAAAGATGGATGAGCTCGAAGCACAATTAGTCGTACTTGGTCAAAAAGAGATGCCCATCATTAAAGCCAAAGAATCTGTAAGTTCAAAGAACGATAAGATAGATTTTGATAAGTAGTAATGTTACTGCACTTTTGTGGAATGAATTGATGCAGAACAGATACCGGGCTGGGTTGATGCTGAACAGATACCGGGCTGGGTTGATGCTGAACAGATACCGTGATGGGTTGGTGTTGAACAGATACCGAGCTGGGTTGATGCTGAACAGATACCTGGATGGGTTGATGCTGAACAGATACCGTGATGGGTTGATGCTGAACAGATACCGTGATGGGTTGATGCTGAACAGATACCGAGCTGGGTTGATGCTGAACAGATACCGTGATGGGTTGGTGTTGAACAGATACCGAGCTGGGTTGATGCTGAATAGAAACCGGCTTCTGTCAATCAACAATTAATCCAGGCATCTGTCAATCAACA
>JAEHCK010000213.1 GCA_020696345.1 Thermoplasmata archaeon
ATTCATTGACCTTACCAATGAACTCAGCAATACAATACTGTGGTCAATATAAACATGGTGGCACTTCCGCACCTTGGCTTTGGGAAACGATAAACTGCGATGAAGACCCATTCATTATAAAATTCAAGACAGTCACATTCACCTTCAAGGACCAAGACAATAACGATGTAGACGGTACAACTGCAGGCACCGGTAATGAAGAAGTGCAAGTGAATTATATTGGATACTTCAAGCATGGTGACACAATCACCTTACCCATGAACTCGGCAATACAATACCGTGGTCAATACAAACATGGTGGCACTTCCGGACCCTGGACTTGGGAGACGATTGACTGTGATGAAACATACTTTTATGTGTATTTCTGGACAGTACAGTTCTTTGTAGTGGATTCTAGTAATAACCCAATCTCCGGTGCTCAAGTACAAATTAATTATGTTAAATATGTAGATGCTTACACTGGTGAGAAAATATTATTCCCCGTGGGCTCATCAATACAGCACAGAGCGAAAGTAGGCAGTGTTTCATCAAGCTGGAGCTGGTCATCCATCGATAAAACCTGGACAACATTAACATATGTCTGGGATGGTAACTCATTCTCTTCACCAACCCGCACATATAACCTGTACCAATTGCAGTTCGTTTTTGTTGATCAAGGCGGTTGCCCATTACCCACCACACACCAGAGAATAATAATTAGTGGAGTCTCAGGTTATAAAACAGATGGCTATACTATGACGGTATCGAGTGGGCAATCAATATCATATACACCATACTTCAAGAGCAGCTATCCTGGTAACTATGTAAAAGGCACAACACAAACTTTCACTTGGGCTGTGGGTCAGGCTATACGATATGTTGAATTCCACAGGGTCCAATTCAAGTTCGAGGACCAGTATGGTAACGACTTGGGTACATCCAACCACAGGATCAATCTTGATAATATCGGTTGGCGTGCAAATGGAGCAGTTGAATATCTACCTCTAGGCTCTTCGGTAAAGTATTATGCCGCCTATTCGAGCTCATATCCAGGATCAAATGTCAAGGGCTCATGGGTGACATACAATGCTGATTCGACCGTACCTATAGAGATCATTGATTTCCATCGGGTAACATTCAAGTTCGAGGATCAATTCGGTACTGATCTGGGTACTTCACAACACAGGATAAGTATAACGAATCTTGGCTGGCGTGCAAACGGTGCAGTTGAGTATCTACCCTTGGGTTCTTCGGTACAATATTATGCCGCCTATTCGAGCTCGTATCCAGGGTCTAATGTCAAGGGTTCATGGGTGACATATGATGCTGACTCGACAGTACCTATAGAGATCGTTGACTTCCACAGGGTCCGGTTTAGGTTTACAGACCAATATGGCAACGAGATAATGGGTACCCAGCACAGGATAAACATAGATGATATTGGCTGGCGCGCGAACGGTGCGGTGGAATATCTACCCTTAGGCTCTTCGGTACAGTATTATGCAGCATATTCAAGCTCGTATCCAGGGTCAAATGTCAAGGGCCCATGGGTAACATATGATGCTGACTCGACCGTGCCGGTAGAGATCGTTGACTTCCACAGGGTCAAATTCATTTTCAAAGACCAATATGGCAATGATGTCAGTGGCACAACACGGAGAATCAATATCAAAGATATCGGCTGGTGTGCACATGGTGCGGTTGAATACTTACCAAAAGGTTCTACAATATCTTATTATTCAGCCTTTTCTAGTTCCTATCCTGGCTCTAATGTAATCGGGCCGTGGATCACTTATACTGCCGAGTCGTGCATGCGGATCGAACGCGTATACTTCCACAAGGTGGAGTATAAATTCGAAGATCAAGATGGTAATGATCTTGGTGTATCTCAACACAGAATAAATATCAAAGATATTGGCTGGCGAGCAAACCATGCAATCGATTATTTACCTCTTGATTCAACAATACAGTATTACGCGGCCTATTCAAGCTCTTATCCAGGGTCAAATATCAAGGGCCCATGGCTAACATACGATGCAGATTCAACAGTGCCCGTGGAAATAGTGGAATTCCACAGGGTCAAGTTCAAATTCGTTGACCAATTGTCTGATCTCGGAGTTACTCAACACAGAATAAACATTGAAAATATTGGTTGGCGAGCGAACGGTGCAGTTGTATATCTGCCAAAGGATTCTACCATCAAGTACCAGCCTAGATATTCGAGTTCATATCCAGGGTCCAATATCAGGGGCACATGGATAACTTATAATGCCGACTCGACAACCCCTGTTGAAATCGTTAATTTCTGGACCCTACGGTTCCGTGTGGTTTACCAGGGCACGAGCAATCTTGTCCCAGGTGCACAAGTACAGGTAGATAATGTTGGATATGTGAACAATGATGATATACGGACATTTCCGATAGGTTCTTCGATCAAACACAGGGCTAAGGTTGGAACCGCATATTCCTCATATGCTACCTGCACAATAGATACAAGTTTCAACACCATTATTTGGGAATATGATGGTGCCTCTTTCTACGGACCAACATATGACACAGAGGTTTGGATGGCATTACTGGCTAGCGATGATAGCCCGATCAGCGGTGCTACTACCAGATACTATAAGAGCGGCTGGAAGACATTTGGTGCAGGTACAACCGATTCAAACGGAATATCTTGGATGAAAATACCGGATGCAACTTACAATTTCAGGGTTTCATACTGTGGTGCAAGTCAGGAGAAATACCAGAACATCGGCCCAGATAAATATGTGATATTCAGAACTGAGTTAGTTAGCATGAGTCTGGTTTCATCCACAAATGCCCAGCTAGCTGGTGGTGCGCAGTACTATGCAAGCGGCTGGAAGACATTTGGCAGCGGAACAACCCCGACCTCCATGCAATTGTTACCCTTGACCTATAACTTCAGGGTCTCATACGGCGGTGTCAGCCAGGAGAAATACCAGAATGTTGGCTCAAATCCAAATGTGGTTTTCAATACAAAATTGGTAACAATGAAGCTATTAGATTCTACTAACGACGAGCTAGCCGGTGGTGCACAGTACTATGGAAGCGGCTGGAAGACCTTCGGCGGTGGAACAACAACAACAACCATGGAACTACTACCCTTGAATTATAACCTTAGGATATCATACGGCGGCGCCAGTCAAGAGAAGTATCAAAATGTAGGTTCGGATCCAATGGTGATCTTCAATACTATAAATGTCAACTTCATGTTGACGACCAATGGAATGGGCGATATGGGCGGTTATTGGCCCATGGAAACAGGCAGTGGCAGCACCGCATTTGATGCAACACCGAATAACCTTGACGGTACTATTCATGGTGCCATCTGGACTACAGGCAAGATTGGAAACGGACTGAGCTTCGATGGAAATGACTATGTGGATTTAGGAAATACCCTGTCATATACTGGAGCATTCTCAGTGGCTGCATGGGTAAACCCATCATCAATTGCCAGTGATAGGCAAGTTATATCTAAAGGATATGATGGAACAAGTACCCAGTGGGAAATGAAGACATCAACCGCAGATGGTAAGGTCGACTTCCGTAAGTGGACTTCTGGAGGCGCTGTTGGTGCAACCTCAGCTAAAAAGCTGACAGTCAATACCTGGACACACCTTGTAGGAACCTATGACGGTACAACCTGGAAGATATACTGGGACGGTGTGTTTGATGGTCAGAAAGTGGCTAGCGGTCCTGTAACTACCGGTAAACCAGCATACATCGGTGCCGTGTATCATGGCGGCACGGGTAATCCTGCACAGCATTGGAAGGGATTGCTCGATGAAGTCATGGTGTTTAACAAAGCACTAACACCAACAGAGATATCTAACCTATACGCAAGTGGTGTATCAGGACTCGGTACACAACTGGCAGGTGGTGCACAGTATTATGCCAGCGGTTGGAAGACCTTCGGCTCAGGCACGACCACAGCCACCATGGAGCTGTTGCCATTAAACTACAACTTCAGGGTCTCATACGTTGGTGCCAGTCAGGAGAAGTATCAAAATGTGGGTTCAGATCCAAATGTGGTATTCAAAACTGAATTGGTCAGTATGAGCCTGGTTTCTTCCACAAGTACCGCACTGGCAGGTGGTGCACAGTATTATGCCGGCGGCTGGAAAACCTTCGGCTCAGGCACGACCACAGCCACCATGGAGCTGTTGCCATTAAACTACAACTTCAGAATATCATACGGTGGTGTCAGTCAAGAGAAGTATCAAAATGTAGGTTCAGATCCGAATGTGGTATTCAATACCATACAAGTGACAATGAAACTATTGGATCACGATAAGAGCAATGAGCTTGCTGGTGATGCACAGTACTATGGTGGCGGCTGGAAGACTTTCGGCTCAGGCACGACCACAACCACCATGGAAATGTTACCTTTGATCTATAACTTCAGGGTATCATACGGCGGTGCCAGTAAGGAGATGTACCAAAATGTTGGCTCAAACCCAGTAGTAGAGTTTCAGACCGGACAAGTGCACTCTACTAGTGGTGATTGTACTCAATACTATGCTAGCGGTTGGAAGACATTCACACAAAATATGGAGCTATTACCCGTGACCTATAATTTCAGATACCCGACTTACCAGAAATATTTCGCGATTGCAGCCGGTACAACAACCAATATAGACTAATCGAGGTAAAATAAGAGACACTAAAACTGGATAGCAATACCGAATATAGGTTTGAAAAAACACCAAATTAAAAAGTGTGATAAATCACACTTTTTTCTTTTTTTTTATTTCTATTTAATAGACTTAAGTTCTAGTACTTAAGTCCATAAATCTTTAATATATACTAGTTATTATCTCCCTCGTACATTGAGGGAGGGAAGTAATTAGAAACATTTGAATGAAAGTCATTTGTTTTACGAATTTTTTAAATGAAATGAACAAACAATTTGGGAGAGTAAAAAAGAAAATTTATGGAGGCAAAA
>JAEHCK010000169.1 GCA_020696345.1 Thermoplasmata archaeon
GGTCTGGGGTGTATCAGATGACGCTGATATGACATTCGCATCTGGAGAACGGAACGGTTCGAAAGAATGGTTGGGTGTGTCTATGGAACGTCACACCGGAGGCGGCCCAGTTGTATACAGACTATGGCAAGAAACCGGCGGTGCAACTACTATGGTAGAAACATCAGTACCATTTGCCGTTGATACACCGTATTTCTTAATTATAGAATATGATGGAACTGACATCGATCTTAATATCTACGATACGTCTGCTCATAAAAGTAATGAACTGGCAGAAGCAATTACATTACCTTTAGCGGGTACACATATTGCAAAAACTGATTATGTTTATATTTACGGGGTAAACTACAGACGTACAGGTTCGGCACAACCTGCATGTTCTTTTGCCGGCGAGGTGGCAAATCTTAGAGAATCGGCTGGAAATATTGCAACACTTGGTCCCACTGGCTATCCTGTGATCACACCACATTATAGAGTTGAATTAGATTTATCAACAGAACCAATAGGCGAGGATGAGATCATCAGTCAAAACCTGGCCGAAGAACTTACAAGATATTGGGATTATATCAAACCAGTGAGTAGATTTGTTAGATATAATTTCTTGTTATCACCGATTGGTAGAGTTGATGATATCGGGCAAGCTGTTCCACTGTACAAACCAGATGCTCAGGGTATTTGTGACACAACATTCATCGGCGCTATTGTTCTATCTGCTGGCGCACCAGTTTTACAAGGAAATAATTTGATACCTAACCCTGATATGGAACAAACAACGGGGTGGTCCGATGTTGGTACACCAACTACACAAGAAAGAAGTAGTGATTATGCCCGTAACGGATCATTCAGTAGAAAATTCACATCTTCAGCAGTGGGTGATGGAATACAATCCAACAACTTCACTACAGAAACAGGAAAAATTTATAACTATGAACTGTTTTCACGAGGTGATACTTGGATTTCTCCATCTGGAGCTTTAGATGTTAGTATCAGAAACGGCGATGACTCAGGTTTTGCTGAAGTATATGCATTTACAGGCATAACTCATAAAGTAGACGATTGGACACGAATTCAAGGATCATACTACGAAACAGCTGGAGGTTCTGCAGCATATATTCAAATGGTATGCCCTGTTGGACCAGGCCCAGTAACAGAAGGATTTATTGGCGACACATGGTATGTTGATGACGTATCAGTTTTGAGAAATCCCATAGGTGACACGACACATTATCATAGACAATTGGTTGGTAGCCCGTATTGGAAAATACAGCATGGTTTAACTGATCAGATTATCACACAAACATATGATAGAATAAATCAATTGGTTTGGCCTCAATATCACGATCCTACTATTGATGGTACAGATACACTAAAGGTTGCCTTCAACGATGCTACAAGAGGCAAAGCGTTTATTGCTGGGCTGAAAAGTTGGAACAAACAACACGTTCAGTCTGCACCGACATCAGGCTGGGAAATAACACATAACATGGGATTGAGTGGTTCCGAAGGTGTCATTGTTGAAGTTCTAACAGATGTGCCACCTATCAGAAATATATTCCCTGAGAGTACACGGCAAGTAGACAGTAACACACTTAGATTGGGATTTCCAGAACCCGTAACTGGAAGAGCATTCATGAGAGATAATGATTACATACATACTCAAACAGAATTAAGTCTTATCTGGAATGTTAGACATAATCTTGACACCGCGGGCACATTAATAAATTGTTATGACACTTCCGGTTATATGTTATCACCGGAAGATATAACACTGATTGATACAAATCAATCGACAGTTACGTTTTGTGAAGCAGTTGCCGGCACGGCAGTTGTCGTTGGTTTCAGAAAATCTGGTGATGTTGGCGATGAACAAGTCAATGATGCTTTCAGTGATATAAATACAAATGTAGCTGGTTATTGGAAAGTAGGTAACGGCAGTACTGATATATTTGATCCATTACTACATAACGATCTATCAAATACAACTATATCAGGCGGTTTAGATACTCGAACAGAAACAGCAACGGGAGCATCCGGATCAATCTTGATCAACTTTGAAGTACCTGGATGGCCACGAGGCGATGCTTACACGATCAACGAAATGGGAATTTTTGATAAAAATAAAAATCTACAATACTACACGAAATGTAGTACACTACATAAACCGGATGATGTAGCTCTGAATGTCAGATACAGAATTAGAAAGTCCAGTTTTAGCGAGGAAGAATAATGACAGAATATAAAAAATATTTGGTTGAGTCAAACAACATTGCAGCAAACACCGCCGAATTGGCTATTGAAAGAATGGAAGACACGTTGGCAGACTTTGAGATGTTCTTAGATGAAAAACTACAACAGTTAGAAACTACGGGCGATATGTCACCGGATAATATTAGCACGACACGAAGTAGCATTAAAAATATTAAAGGATTAAAATCAAGGTTTTATAAATCATTTGCAAAACAGTGGGGATCAATGAAAAAGGATTTGATCACGATTTCTAAACAAATAGATAGTATGTAAGAGGTAAGAATGGCAAGAGTACATTTTTGGCAATATATAGTAGATTCAGAAGGACGACCAATGGAGAACATTGAGGTACGTTTTTATCTTAATGATAATCCTGCAGAAGAAGCAGAGATATTCACACACCCATCTATTGGAACACCTGTAACATCAACAGAGAGTGATTTATCTACGAACGGCAACGGTTATTTCGAATTCTGGGTTGGTGATGAATTTGAATCACTTGGTGGCTATGTATCCACACAGAAATTTAGATTGGTATGGGAACGTGCCGGCATTCTACTTGGTCAGATAAACAACATTGATGTGTTCCCACCAGTGTTTCAGGTAGACGAGACAGATGCGACATCTTCAACACGAAGTGATAAAAACAGATTGGTCAGTAACGCCTTGGCATATACATGGGAACAACACGCAACGGCAGGACTCGGAGTAAATGCCCACGGGTATGAAGCTGTTGATACAACTTCTATAGATACAACATATAATAAATTGGTAAGTAATTCCTTGATGAACTATATCATCAGTGCTATAACAAGTGCAGGAACACTCAGTCTTACAGCATCAGGTGCTATCGAACGGCAATTCACAGTTACATCATGGACAGCAGATGGTGACAATTGGCGTATTGATCTAATTCATGGTATTGGTCACGGACATCCAATTGTACAAATTGTGGATTTCATTGAACAGAAAGTTGTAATGCCAACACGCGTCACGCAAGTAGATAATAATACAATTCGACTACACATGGCTACCAATGACGATGTTGAAGTAACAATCATAGGTTAAGGGGAAAATATGGCGAGAGTACATAAGTGGTACTATTTGAGAGATCAGGAAGGACGATCAATTCGTGGTTCAGCCCTGAAACTTTATGAAACAAACACTGATACTGAAGCACTCATTTTTACAACACCTGTTTCTGCTACAGGTGACTTAATAGATCAGAGTACTTGGGTAACAAATACATCAGGGTTTTTCGATTTTTTTATAGGAAATACTTTTGAGCCGTCAGCCAGTAGAATGCAAGGGCGGCATACAGGATATGAAGCAGACGAGTATTTTGATCTACACTGGCAAGCATCAGGTGGTGAACCTGTTCCATCCGGTGTTTTATTCAATTTACAATTATTGCCTCAGGTTTTCACAGTGGATGAGCTTGATCCCACCAACACCGTTGTTAATAAACTCGTAAGTAATGAATTGGCATACAAATGGCAAGAACATGCTGAATCCGGCGTTGACGGCAATCCCCACGGATATACGCCAGTTGAAATTACAGATCAAACAGATGCCTCATATAGTAAAATTGTCAATAATGACACAATATATCAAATACTGGATGATCTTAATACCCTGTTGACTTGTGGTGGTGATGCTATACATATCGAGACATCGGGATCAGTTGTATATCATTACAGTCTATATCCGAGTGCTTTTGCAGCATCTGGTGCGGACGCAAACGGAACATACGAACAGAAAATACATCATGATATGGTAAGAACTCGGCAGTTTCCACTTTATCAAATTTGGGACAAAAATGTTAATCAGATAATGAAACCTGTAAATATATGGGATAATGATTCTGAACACATTAAAGTTACAGTTGCTGATCCAAGTATTGAATATCACATTATCATACTCGGATCAACGCCTGATGTTTGGCACTCATTGGCAGGCACACCTTAATGAGATTTAAAGACTACCTCGGCAATGATGAGAAAACATATCAGAAATTGACTATCGGGCTGGTTAAAGATAAATCAGACCTCGATAGTACTGTGCAAAAGGTATCAGAAAAGTATGAACTCGCTGATGATGTTTGTGAATTGATAGCCGATTTGAATAAAGAACTGTCAAGTGTTTACACAGGAAAATTCAAATTTGATTTCTGTCTAAAAGAAGATATAAATATGGATAAGTTACAGGTTAAGAACAAAGAACGACTTTTGAAACGATTCAAATCAGAAGTGTTCAAAACCAAGGACGTTTTCGCTAAGTCGAAGACAGAAATGGAAAGAAAAATAAGTTCCGAAGGCTGACGATCATACTTCATGTTTCGGTAGAATTCTTTCTCGAAATCTACACAGGTTCGGACATCTAAAAAGAAAAACAGAGGATAAAAATGGATATATACGGAATGGACATCCGAGGTAAATTTTGGATTCAACGTATATCTGCGATCTTTGATCACCCGTGGCAATCCGGTGATGAGGGACGTATAGTATATGACGAAGAAAATGATCAGGTTTATTTCGGCGGCAGTGCCGCATGGAAAAAAGCAAATGCACCGAGTAGTATATTCAGTGTGGATTCTGAAATCATTTTCGCTAGTACACCACTGCCGGATGGTTGGAACATCAAAGTCATGACCCTTTTGGATACATTGGTTATCACAAATGATACCGAAGAAGTGGGAAACACAGGTGGAACGTGGGCAATCAGTGGTATGGTGGCCGCAGGAGATCACAATCACTATGCACCTGATCCTGCAGCAATACCGACTACCGAGGGTGGTAGAGGTACAAGTTCTTATTATAACTGGGTGCCTGGGAATAATCATATTCATGATATCTATGCTTCGGGAGATCATAGTCATATATTTGACGGCAGTTGGCATCCACCTACTGTATTATACGGAATAGGAGTGTGGGCAGGATGAGATATGATAAAGTACAATTAAGAGGTAAGTTATGGCTTCATCGGGTTGCTGATAAAGATACAACCAGACATAGAACTGGCACCGATGAAGGCAGAATGATATACTCAGAAGCAGATGAAAGTATTTATTACGGAAAATCAGACGATTGGGAAAAGGTAGTAAGTTCACAAGATGTTATATCGACAGGTACGAAATTTTTGATGTCTCGATTTCCTATACCCGACAGTTGGAATATTCTGACAACCAATGATGATATCACTGTCCTTATAACCGATACCAGTGGCGAAGTTGGAGATACAGGCGGAGCATGGGCAATTGACTCAATGTCAGGAACAACTGGCTCCCACAATCACTCAGGATTGACAGGGCCGGTGGCAAGTTATACTGCACATCTTGGATCCAGTGAAATATCAGGAACAGTACAGACATATTTACATAAACATAGTATACAATCAGATGGTCTACATGCACATACATTCGATGGTACATGGCGACCAGCACATATCAAAATGTGCGAGGTGGAATATGAGTAAATTTCATGAAATAAGTATAAAGGGAAGACACTGGTTACATCGAATCGCCGATATTGACACGTATACACACGAAGGGTCTGTTGATAAAGCTCGGATGATTTATTCAGAGGACGATGAAAAGGTCTATGTAGGATCAGGTACAGCCTGGTTGAAATTCACAACTGCATATGATGTCTTAGGTCAGGGTAGTAAATGTCTGATAGGAACATTTCCATTGCCAACAGGTTGGAACATAGACACAACAGACGATGATATTTGGCCGACATTTTCTCCGACAGAAATAGGTATTGGCGGCCACCATGACGATGACCATACTTGGACAATTTTAGGTATACAGGGCAGTGGTGCCCACAACCACGGCGGCAGAACCAAAGGAGCACAAGGTGATACAATACTAATCGGTGAAAGTGACATATATACATATGTTGGAGATGATAGACATAATCATAATATACAAAATGCAGTGGAACACTTTCACACTTTCACAGATACATGGCGGCCAGCATATATAAAATATTGTGTAGCAGAGTATCAATAAATGAGAATAGAAACCATAACAGATAACTATATTAAACATTTTTTCAGTGTGCAAGACTTCTGTGATCAGGCAGAAATTGACAATAGAATCGACACAGCAAAGAATAAAGATTTATGTCAAACCACACTCAACATGTCAGCCGAACACTGGACAACAAATACTAATAGTCTAATGCATAGACTATATGTCAAGAAAGATTTTTCAAATAACAATGGCGCCCTCGTGGCTGTATATGAAAATGACAGAATAGTGGCTGTTTCAAGTATAACAAAATTAGATAACAAAACAGCATTAGGTGGCAGGAGAACGTTCATATTAAAAGGACATAGAGGTAGGTATCTATTCGTAAACGGACTATTACCTCCGCAGCTTGATTGGGCGAAATCAAATAATATCGAAAGAGTTTTACTTGCTGTCAATCAATATAACAAAAGTGTATATAGACTTATGAGACGAATTGTGAACTCACAGTCATTACTTGGAATCGATCCTAATAATTATTTAAGAAAATTCAAGGAGATGCCGGACTTACAAGAAATTAAAGGTGTCCAGCAACATGTGTTTTATTATGATTTATGTTAAAGATAACCCGTTTCACCAAATTTACGTAGACCTGACTTCAACCTGTAATCTAAATTGTCCGTGGTGTTGTAACCAGAACCATCTTATATCAGATGTCAGTTTAGAACGGTTTGAAGAAATTTGTAAAGAATTGCCGAAGAAAACTGAAATGAGATTTGCCGGCGGTGAACCAGCATTACACCCTAAATTATTTGACCTGATGGATATGGCAAAAAGTTATGGGCATTTTCTGACATTGATCACCAACACTGTCAAGTTTGCTGATATAGAGTTTTGTAAAAGAGTCAAAGATCATGGCCCAGTTGTGGTTTCCCTAAGTATGGACTCAGATGTCGAGGATACTATAAAACTTCAAGCACTCTATAATTTGGTAAAAACTGGATTTCATAGATTGGTGTTGACTGCCACATTAACAGGAGAAAATGTAGACGTTATTCATTGGTTGAGGGAATTGTACGAGAAATATAGTGCAGTCAAGTATATACATTTCCGAAATATTATAAATAGTGATGAAGCGATGACGTTTCAAGAGATGGTGGAACAAGTAACATCTGTATTTCCTGAATGGGAAAACCCACACAGAGTGATAAGGGACGGTAAGGAACATAACGGTAACAAATGTTGTGGTCATTGTCAGTTGAGACAAATTAAACCTGATTTAAGAATGTTGGTTCTGGACGCCCGCCGAGCGGGCAATTGTCACCTAAGAGGTTATGTAAATAACGAAGACATGACGATAAATACATTTTTTAGAGAAATCAGAGGACGAACATGATAGTTATAATAACAAGAGCAATCAAAAAATACTCCACTACTACAAGTTACGAAACTATTAAAAAAGAGGCACGGAAAATTATGGACTATAAAAACCATAATAAGAAGGTCAAGGAGCTTTTTGACCGCCGGGTTATTCTAAGTAAAGAAACCTATCCAATAGATGACGGGTTACATACAGGCGAGGATGACAAAAAATATATAGGAATTAAAAACGTTTGTGTATACCGGGATTTAAAAGCATATGGCAAAGGGGCCGGCGCTGCCGCAATGATGACCGGAGCTCAAAGGCTTATAGACAACGGTTGGGAACTTACTTTTGAGGTCAGAGACGTATCGGATATTGCATGGTATGATGATACAGTCCTTGTCGGCAGTGGTGAGAAAAATATTAAAGTTAGAGGTGAATAATGCCAAGAAGAAAACCAAAACAAGATGAATTACGTTTAAATTTAATGATGATGGACAGAATGATGAAAAGATATCAAGCAATTGGTGTGTATGCTCTGCCCGGCGAAGGTAAATCATTCTTGATACGAAAATTGATGGAAAAATATAGAAATACAGAATGGAATTTCTATGATCAAATGAACAGTGAACCAGAGGAACCATTCGTCTGGGCATTTATCAATGAGAACGTACCTGACCTATGTCCAGAGTTTGACGTTATATATTGTCTACAGTATACAAAGGATTATAAAGAATCCATCACTGGTATAACGTTACCTGAATGGCGTCCAATGCAAGCCTATCAGAAGGCAGCAGAATACAAACGAATGGCGAAACTCGATCTCAAAGCCAAATATGTTAAGAATTTAACAGAATTACAACAAC
>JAEHCK010000055.1 GCA_020696345.1 Thermoplasmata archaeon
AGAAGGTGAGATATCGTAATCATTCAATGTTAATGTCTGGCTGAATAGAAAAGGGTGCACGATGTATTGAACCTAAAAACGCAACTAAGGGTTACCTATGTGTTGAGCTTTTTTGGGTGCACGATGTATTGAACCTTTCCACATAGGAACTACGAAACCGACCTGGGACTAAGATACTTATCCAATGATGATTTCCCAGATCATCGGACACTCAATCTTTTCAGAGTGAATTTCAAGGATGAAATTGCAGATGTATTCGCTCAGGTAGTAATGATATGTAAGGAGCTTGGAATGATTGGATTTGAGAATCTTTCCATAGATGGACAGAAGATCAAGGCAAATGCCAACGTGTTTCAAAACAAGAACTTGAAGGGCATTAGAAAGGAAAAAGAGAAGATTGAAAAGTTGCTAAAGAGACTCCTCAACAACGAGATCGAGTTCAAAAATGAAGACGATAAAAAGAAGAAAAAAAAGAAACTGGAAAGGCGAAAGAAAAAACTTGAACAGGCTACACAATTGTTAATAGATGCTGAAGCAGAAGATGATGACAAACTCAGATACAATCTGACCGATCCTGAAGCGAAGATCATGCAAGATAAGCGTGGTGTGAAAAATCCAGATTATAATGCCCAGAATGCCGTTGATGATAAATTTCAAGTTCTAACCGCAGTGAATGTTATTGACACACCATCAGATTCTGAGCAACTTTTTCCAATGAAAGAAGAAAGTGAAAAGAACACGGGGGATCCGCATAAGAATACACTTGCTGATTGTGGATATCCTGATAAAGAAACATTCACTCAGATGGAGGAAGATCAAAGCACTGAATACTATGTTCCTGATAGATCTATGCATTCAAGTAAAAATGATAAATACAGCAAATGGAATTTCAAATACAACGAGGAGCAGGATGTTTATTTTTGTCCACAAGGAAACAAACTGGTTTTTATTAGAACCTGCAAAGATTCCAATGGACTTGAGAATCGTCTTTATCAAGCAGAGGATTGTGAACATTGTGATGATAAAGATAAATGTCGAAAAAATAGTAAGAACAAAAGTAAAAAGATAGGTAATCGAACTATTAACGTTTACCTACAAGATGAAGCAATAAAAAGAATGAGAGAGAAACTTGATTCGGAAGATGGGAAAAAGATATACCAAAGACGAATGTCAACAGTTGAACCACTACATGGAGATATGCAGAAGAACCGTGGTTTTATTCAATTTGTTTTGAGAGGGCTTGAGAAAGTAAATATCGAATATAATCTTCTGGCAATTGCCCATAACATAAGAAAAATCATACTCCACCGAGCGGATGCTCTCAAGAAATATCTTGGAAATGCCCAAAATATTGCATAATGAAGCGAAATTAGGGGTATATTGGTAGCAATCGATGGATATGGCCCGAATAAACACTAAATGAATCATAAAAATGGCAATGAATTTCTGTCAGTCATGATACTATTTGTGAAAAAGGTGAAAACGGTCTTCGTTTTTGTGCTTATTTTTGTATTAAAGGTCGGCCTCAATTAATCAAAATTTTAACTTTTACAATTTGACTTTTGCATTTTGAGATGACTCAATCGATATTCTTCATAATAGAATTGATCACTTAGCTGAAACCCATCTCTTTCAACTTAATATTCCTTCTTTCCTCAGCCGATTTGAACGCCACCTCGATCATCTCAACAGCCCGCTTGCCAGAGTACATGTCAGATAACGGCTGTGTATGGTTCTGAGCGCAGCCGATGAAATGTTTCAGCTCTTCTTTTAACGGCTCTTTATATTCAATGGGTATTGTGTACGACCCCTCGGCTTCGAGCTCGAAATTGCCCGGCGAATCCTTCTTGGGTAATATAGCAGAGTCAAATATCTGCAGCTCCTGCGGTTTCAGGTAGTCCATCCGTGCGCTCATCTTGTTACCGATCACCACCAGATCGCGTTTTTTGGCCGACACGGGCGACATCCACGACTCGAATGCATAACAAGTGATCTTGCCATCAAAGGATAGGATTATCATTGCGGTTTCCTCGATCCCGGGGAAATAATGCTGCTCGCAGTGTGTATATATCTCATCGGGGTAATCCTTATCCAGTAAATAGCAGAATAGATCCATCTCATGTATTCCCAGCGCATGGAGCACACCCATATCCTGCCGCGGCACGCGAAAGGCCAGTCTATTGCAGTACATATAATGTAAATTACCGAAATCACCGCGGGAGATCCGCTTCTTCAATTCATTAACCGCCGAGTGATGGCGGAATATATGGCCTACCATTAGTATACCGTCATGTTTCTCCGTGATCTCCACGAGCTCATTTGCCTCGCTAGATTTAATTGTCATGGGTTTTTCGACCAGTACGCTCTTTCCATGCTCGATGGCGCTTTTCGCCATATCGAAATGCATCGGCGAAGGTGTGGCAATGCTCACGGCATCCAACTTATCGTTGGATAAAATATCCTGAAAATTGGTAGTAAACGGTAATTCGAAGCTTGATGCCAGCTCTTTTACTCGCTCGTCAGAGACATCGCAGAGCATCAGATCTGAGATCTCGCCCTCGTCAAGCAGTTCTTTGAACACGCGTACATGATTCCTGCCCCAGTAACCGGTTCCTACAACGGCTATTCCTGTCATTCTAACTTACTCCTTGAAAAAGGTTTCAATTGCATTTACAACACTGGTAATATCTTCTTCCGACAAATTTGGGTACATGGGTAACGATAATATCTCTTTTACCGCCTGTTCGGTATGTGGAAGTGTGCTATTATCAATTGTTTCATTATATTTATCCTTCAAATGATCAATTATGCACGGCTGTTCATGGAGTGCCTTTGGATAATGTATACCGGAAGCGATATCTTGCTCTTGTAAATATTGTTTCAACGAATCGCGTTTGCCGTTGAGAACCCTGATCACATATAAATGGTACACGTGCTTCGCCCACGGGCGCTCTACCGGTAACACGATATGCTCATCCACCAGGCTGGAGCCGGACTCGGCAAATATCTTATTATAGTTCTCTGCCGCTTTACGCCGTTTTTCGGTCCACTCGGGCAGGTGTTTCAACTGCACCATACCGATCGCCGCGTGCAGTTCGCTCATACGGAAATTCAAACCCAGCAGCTCGGATGTTGAGGGGTTGCGTCTGCCGTGGTTGCGTAGAATATTCATCTTATCGGCCAGCTCCGGATTGTTCGTCACAACCATACCACCGTCACCGGCCACGGTCATATTCTTTGATGGGAAATAGCTGAATATTGCAATATCACCGATGTCTCCGATATTCTGGTTCTGGTAAGTGGCCCCATGTGCCTGGCAGCTGTCCTCCACCACCGAAAGACCAAACTCGGTGGCCAACTCCAATATGGGCTGTAGATCTACCGAATGGCCATATATGTGGACCGGCACGATCGCCTTTGTTTTTGGTGTGATCTTGTTCTTGACCTCATCGGGGTCCATGGTATATGTGACCGGGTCGATGTCTATGAACACTGGTTTTGCACCCAGGAAAATAAACGGTGTTGCAGTGGCAATGAACGTATGGGACGGCACAATAACTTCATCACCCGCCTTCAGGCCAAGCGCCATATATGCAGTTAATAATGCGGTGGTGCCCGAGCTTGTGGCTATGCCGTACTGCGCACCTATGAACTTTGAGAACTTGTCTTCAAATGCTTTCACGCGTGGGCCTTTGATATATCTGCCGCTGGTCAATACATCCAATGCAGCCTGTTTTATCTCGTCATCAACAAACATCTCGCTTAAAGCTATCTTGGTCATTTACCTTATTCCTCCCATTCATAAGGTGTATCAAATGCTTCCAGAATGCAACTCAGGTCTTTAATGTTTTTTCGTACTTTTGCCGGATTACCAAATGCAACCGAATTATCGGGAACATCTATCGTCACCACCGAGCCAAAACCAATTAATGCATTCTTTCCGATCCGCACTCGTGGACCGATCGTGACATTACCACCGATCTTTGCATTCTCGCCGATCACCATACCCTTTGCACACTCTTCAAATTTAGGGCATGGCGGGTGAAGCACGTTCAGGATGGTCACGCTTGGCCCGAGCCAGGCCTTTGACCCGATCTCAATGAATTCTGGAATAAAACAGTTAGAGTGAATTCTTACACCATTACCGATCTTATTATCACGCTCGACAATGGAGTGCGTGCCTATGGATACATCGTTACCGATAATGTTATTCTCACGTATCATTACACCGTGGCCCGTCTGGAAATTTGCTCCGATCTTGTTGCCAGCATAGATCACGCTATGAGAGCGAATTATCGAATTATCGCCGATCTCCAATTTACAGACAGGTTTGGCTCTCGTCGACAGCACACCCAACTCTACATATTTACCGAGTATCACATTACTCCCGAGCAGGATGTCTTTTACTAAATCTGGCAGCTTTTCCGGTTTAACCATGAATAACCACTTTTTCACTCCTCAATCAGCTCAACCTTTTTATAATTTATGATATAGAGAAGTTCTGGTTGGGTATGTCGGTTTGAGTATGAAAGGTTTTAGATTAAAGTAAATTCGGAGGCACCATTGCTGATTAGATATCGATGAGGATATTGGATATTGGAAATTGGAGATTGGAAATTGGAAAATTTGGATTTACTTCTGCACTTTCCAATTTGCCTTGGCAAATTTTTACAAAAGTAAAAATTCTGTTTTTAGTAATATATACTTGTTAGGAATTTTTAATCGAGATAGGTAGACCCTCACGGGCTTTCCCTCTCACACCACCGTGCGTACGGAACCGTACACGGCGGTTCGATACGATTACACAGGTAGTCTACTGGCTAATCGATAAAGCCCTACAGCTATCTGCTGGGCGTTCGTTACTGCTTTTCGCCATGGACGTTTCGACCCTTTTTGCGGTTCTCAGGGATTCACCCTTACCTTCCACAATGAAGGGCAGTTTCAATTGAATCTGCATTTTCTGTCGCTTTACATCCATGAGATTGACATACTACTTGCCTCTTCGTATCGTTCAGGCCTTCGGTGTATTGGGGTAATAGCCCCAACCTACTATGCCTTCTGCTGACTTCTGCAACGAGGTCAGGTAACCTCGTATCCGATTTCTGTTCGTCAGGTCGTGGTTTTGCTATCGCTTCCTTCAGACGGCACCTCACGATGACGCCCTTGCGAGTCGCTAGTACTTCACCTCCACCAGGTTGTACGGGGGACTTTCACCACTAAGCTGACGAGCATGCCCGGCACACGCCCAGGACAATTTGTCTATGCAAATTGTCTAAGTTTGACTTTTCAAATAGCCTATGCACCAAATATACTGAGTTCTTACCCAGACCCCTTCACAATAACATCTTGGTAATCAACAAATAATGATAATGTACATATCCTGAGGGTTAGAATTCTAATTTGAATTAATAATAGCTTAAAAGAATTCTAAGCTTCAACAAGAATAAGAATAATTTTCAAATTCAACTTATTTTTGTTAGACCCCAGACCCCTGAATTATACCCACACACTCACATACCCACACACTCACACACTTTCTATCAACTCGTTACTTGACTGCCATAACCTAAACCATACTTTTACATTTTACATTTTAAATTTTTCCTTTTGACTTTGTATTCAGCTAAGTCCATTTTAAACATTTTAAGAGTATCAGCAATAGTAGGCATCATTGACTTAGAACCTATGATGGTTCTCAGTTTGGTATTGTTTAGCATGACCCTTTTTGGTCTGGTGACGGCTGGTCCGTGGCTCGCATTCGACATTTGGTAGTGTTCTGAGCTAACCGGTTTGATCCGCTCGGTGGATGACCCGAACTGCTTGGCGATCATTATACCAAAGTCATATTTGGAAATAGGCAGATCACCACATACATGGAATACTCCAAATGCATTGTGTTTAGAAAGCGCGATAATGGCCTTTGCCGCCCAGGGCGCATAGGTTACATTTCTGTATTCATCTGTGGGTAATACAACTTCCTGGTTATTTCCGGTTCTTTCTAATATTGTTCGTGCCAGATCCGGCTCCCTTCCCAGCGGGTGGACCCCGTATAATCTACTTATCCTAATGATGGTCCAGGAGTCTGTATGCAGGCCATTTCGTACCAATTCTTCTCCCGCGGCCTTGCTCTTGCCATATTCGTTCACGGGATGTAACCCTGAAGTTTCGTTGTACAGGGTTGCGGTACCATCATAGACCATGTCTGTTGAGATATAGACCAATTTGCAACCAAGCTTATTGCAGAGGCTGACCATGTTCTCGGTACCCACCACATTAACCGACCCGGCTTTTGCAGGATATGATTCGCAATATTCCAGGTCGCGAAGGGCGGCACAGTGTATTACGATGTCCGGGGAAAAATCAGTAACAATATCAGTAAGCGCCTTTACATCTCTAATATCCACTCGTCCGGTAACAAAGCTGACATCAACTTTCGGTTGTTGGTTGGGCCATTTTGTCGGGAGATCGTTGTATTTGTTATAAAGTCCTAAAATCTGTGTATGATCTTGATCTGCCCATGGCTCCTTAAAAAACGACTCGACCAATATAGCGCCGAGAAAACCACTACTGCCCGTGATTAAGATCTTACGCAAACGATCACTCAAACTCAAGGCTCACTCTTTTTCAATATAACCTCATTTGACTACAGCGCATTTTGTGCGCCTTCCGGATCTGAAGTTGTGTCTATTACATCAGCTTGCGGTGCATTTTCTTCTTGTTCGGTCACCTTGCCAAATGCATATTTTTTCAATACACGAGTAATCTGAATATTACAATCCTGGTCTTTTTTCGTGCTGGGCACGAAAATAATAAAATTGTTTACCTTGGTAAACCCGTCTCCGTCTTTTCCAACACCTAAAATATTTACTTTATATACATTGCCAACATTGATCCCGTGTGTGGGGACATTCATTCGGCCAGTCTCATAATTGAATAATTTCAATCTCAGTCTTTCGCATTCGGCTTTCAACTCTTCTTGTTCTTTAGTGTTCTCTCTATAAACTATCTTTTCTTTCACGATCGGGTTCTCTTTCAGCCGGGTAAGCTCCTTTAGCTGTTCTTCATATCTGCTCTGTAATTGGTTGCTTAGGTTCTCCAGTTCAATACATTTGGATTGTTGTGTTGCGTGCTTTTCTTTAATACTATGATATTGTATTTCCACATTTTTCAAGGCCTCATATTCATTATATGGCATAGATATATCTGTCAATTTTGCATCGGGTTTTAACCTTAACTCATTTAACGCATCGGCGAGGTCTATAATTTCAAACACATCGCTCTCGGTTTCCCATAGCTTAATGACCGACGCTAGTGTGGTTATCTTTTTATATTTACAAAATTCCACTTTGCTTCGCATTAATTTATTGAACTCTCCCCTGCTGATGGTTTCAAATGAAAATTGATATTTTGAGGTTTCTCTATCATGTTCTAATCTCGCAAGAAAACCGTAGGTCTTGCCCATTTTGGTTTCGTATTCTTCTAATTTTTGTTTAATTTCGGTGAGGGTCTTGTCAAATTGTTCAAGTTCAGCATTCTTCTCCCAGAGCATCTTTTGCAGTGCATCGCGTTTTTCTTTCAGTTCATTTATTGTTTTAGTGTCTTCACGGTATACTATCTTTTCTTTCACCTTGGGCTCGCCAAAGGCTGGCAAGCCCTTGGACAATTTCCTAATTTCTTTCTTCAATTTCTCTATGGAACCCTCAGAATCCGCTTGAATATCTTCCAAATCTTTTACTCGCGATGCGAAATTCTTGCATTTTTTACGCAGGCTCTCTGTTAATTTTTTTCGCTCGTCAAGTTCAGTTGTTATATCATCCGCATCAATGGGAATTTCAAGTAGAGTTGAATATTCTTCGATAATTCTGGTTAATAACGATTCTTCATCCAGGTCTTTAAATTTATTTTTCATGGATTCCCATAGTTTAAGGTTGATGTTTGCTTGAAGTTGAATGTTATCGGCCATTAAAAGCTCTCCTAATAAAAAGTAGGGACTTGGAATGAATTATATTTCATTTAAAACTTACTCTTATTTTTGATAAATAGAGGTCATAAAATCTTATTGTATTATTTTCAATGATGAAAAACCACTCACAGATATTCAGCGGTTCTTTGGTCGCCTTTAATGATCTTGAACGGCTTGTCATGGCCGGGAATGATCATTTCTGCATTGTCAACGATCTTTTTCATGCTTTCCAGTGCAAGCTTGGGATCATAATTAATTCCAGGAGGGACCCACTTCAAATAATTATCCATGATCGGCAGTGCATCGCCAGTAATTGCAAAACGATGTTTCAGATCATTTGTATCCAACCCGAGGAGTAGAACTGTAACACTGCCTTTCGTATGCCCTGGGGTCTCAATTATATTTATTCCGGCATATATTTCCATATTTTTCTTAATAAGGTCACATTTATTGTTTGGTAATGTTCCCCAATCTTCACTCTCGTGTCCGATGAACCGGGCCTTTGAGAACAGCTCATTGTTGCCGGTATGATCGATATGTGAGTGTGTGTTGATCAATATATCAATATCAGCCGGTGTCAGGTCATATCTCCTCAGACCGGCTATAATCGCATCTCTCTCGTCGGTAACACCAGTATCTACAACGATATCAAGATCACCACCGGAAATTAGCGTTACCGTTGAACGCGCATCAAGAATATATCCAAACCTATCACGGACCACTATTCCAGGTTTGATCACTGCAACTTTATAGATATCTTGCATCATGAATGTAAAAATTGATTTAAGTATAATAAATCTTTTCTAAAGTGGTTTCCATTAACTCAAATCTTAAATAGGTCTAATTAAATCTGTATTTGGTGATTAAATGCCTGTACAAGCGGTTATACTTACTGCTGGCGAAGGGACGCGGTTACGTCCGTTGACGGTCTCACGTGTTAAAGGAATGATCCCTATTGCAAACAAACCCATATTGGAATATGTAGTCAATGCCCTGGCCAAGAATAATATTCGTAACATCATTATGGTGGTTGGCTATAAAAAAGAACGAATAATGGCATATTTCGAGGATGGTACAGAGTTTGGTGTCAAGATCAAATATGTTGAGCAAAAAAAGCAACTTGGCACCGCACATGCACTGATACAGGCCGCAGAACTGATAAAGAATCGATTTCTAGTACTGCCCGGGGATAATATAATTGGTCCGGAAAGCATCGCCAAAATACCGAGGAACGATAAGAGCGATGCATCAATATTGATCACCAATAGTGATACCCCGTCAAAGTACGGTGTGGTTGGGCTCGTGGGTGATAAGGTAAAACATATAATAGAAAAACCCAAAATTACAGGTGACCTGCTCACCAAAGGTGTACCGTCAATTTTCTCACTGGCACTCTGGGAACACCATGAAAAGTCGCTCAGTAATATTATAAGCACAGGTATTTATCAATTTCAGCCAAAGATCTTCAAATATATAGAAGACATCATGGCCGAGCAGAAGTATAATATTTCAGATCTATTTCAATATATGATCTCCCAGAACTTGACGATCAAAGGAATAAAGACCAAAAAATGGGCCGATGCGGTCTATCCCTGGGACCTTCTTGAGATGAATGGTGTTGCTTTAGAAGATATCATCACGGCCAAAAGCGGTCGGATCGAGCACGGTGCAATAATACGCCCACCCGTTGAAATTGGAAGCGATACAGTCATCAGATCGAATTCATACATCATGGGCCCCGTGGTGATCGGCAGCGGCTGCGAGATCGGGCCGAGCACATGTATAATGCCTTCTACCAGTATTGGTAAAAATGTCACGATAGACCCGTTTACTGAGATAAAGCATAGTATTATTATGAATGATTGCAAGATCGGTTCAAGTTCAACTATCTCTAATTCGGTAATCAGCTTTGGCAGTACTATAGGCTCCCATTTTGTCGCCGAGAGCACTAAACAGGAGGTTAAATTGAAGAGCCGGCATTACGAGATAAAAAATATCGGATGTATAATTGGTGAGGATAGTATAATCGGGCATAATGTTATACTTAACCCAGGCATGATAGTTGGGGCGAATTGTAAGATTTCCTCCCTTAATAAGCTTAATGAGAATATACCGGATAATACCCAGGTAATGTAAATTGAAAATATTCAGCCAATTAGGTAAAAAGAAAAATATTATGTTATTGGAGCTTGTAATTTGGAATTTGACATTCAATGTTAAAAAATAATCTAACAAGAATATATATGTGATATCATGTGTGGTATAGTTGGTTACATCGGGCCGAAACAGGCACAACCAATACTGATAGAATCATTGAAACGGCTGGAGTATCGTGGTTATGATTCTGCTGGTATCGCGATCATTAACGAAGAGACGAAAAAAACATCGAAAAAAAGTGAATTGATTTTTCGAAAAGATCAGGGTACTATCGATAATTTAACTTCAATATTAGACAATAACACTATCTCCGGTCGAGTGGGAATTTCACACACACGCTGGGCCACACACGGCCCGCCATCAAAAAAGAACGCACACCCGCACATCGATTGCACGGGTAAGCTTGCATTGGTACATAACGGTATAATCGAGAACTACAACCAGTTAAAGGATAAATTAATAAAAAAAGGTCATGAGATCGTATCTGAAACAGATACTGAAATATTGGTCCATTTGATCGAGGATAATTATAACGGCGATCTGGCAATGGCAGTTAGAAAAAGTCTGAAAACCGTGAAAGGATCATATGCTATCGCGGTGATACATGAAACCGAACCTGATAGGATCGTGGTTGCACGTAACGAGAGCCCGTTAATATTAGGGGTGGGTTCCAACGAAAATTTCATAGCCTCTGATGTGCCAGCCGTGCTCAAATACACTAAGCGTGTTATTTATTTACACAACAAAGAGATCTCTATCGTCAATAATAATTCCATAGAGATCATGGACTTAGATGGCAACACGATCGAACGCGATTGGCAAGAGATCACCTGGAACCTGGAAGATGCAGAAAAGGGCGGGTTTGAACATTACATGCTTAAGGAGATATTCGAAGAGACAAAAGCGATCCGTGAGGTTCTTCGCGGCCGTGTGGGCGAGATCATATTCCCCGAGTTATCGATATATTCCAATACTATCTTTCACGGTATAAAGATCATAGCATGCGGCACATCATATCATGCAAGCCTGACCGGCAAATACATTTTCGAGCGTTTGACCAGGCTACCCACAACAGTTGAGATGGCCTCTGAATACAGATACTCCGAGCCGACACATGACACACCCTTGGTGATCCTAATAACACAGAGCGGAGAGACCGCAGACACCTTGGCCGCAGCTCGAGAAGCACGCCGGCGCGGGTGTAGGACCATTGCCCTTACAAATGTGGTTGGCAGCTCGATCACACGTGAAGTAGATGATATCATATATATTCGTGTTGGTCCCGAGATCTCGGTGGCGGCTACTAAATCATTTGTTGGTCAATTAATTACATTATATTTACTGGCAATTTTCATTGCGGAAGTATTAGGTCACCTGAAGCCCGAGCCTGCGAAAGAGCTTAAAGAAACCCTGCGTACTTTACCAAGTGTGGTTGAACGTGTTGTGAATAATACGAGTGAGATCAAGAATATGGTAAAATCACTCGTTTCCGCAAAACATATATTCTATATTGGTCGAAATATTAATTACCCAAGCGCCCTGGAAGGTGCATTAAAGCTGAAAGAGATATCATATATTCATGCGGAGGGTTTTCCAGCCGGCGAACTTAAACATGGCCCGTTGGCACTGTTGACCAAAGATACACCAGTTATTGCAATATTATCCAAGGATCATACCTATGACAAAATTGTCAGTAATCTCATCGAAGCAAGCGCACGCAATGCACCCGTGATCGCAATAACCTCCGAGTCAGACGACGAGATACAAAATATTGCTGATCAAGTTCTTTATTATCCTGATGTGCCCTCGCTATTCTCGCCCGTGCCAGTTGCGGTTATTCTACAACTAGTTGCTTATTATACTGCAAAAAAATGCGGATGCACCATTGACAAACCGCGGAATCTGGCCAAGAGTGTTACTGTTGAGTGAGCTCTTTGCTATATTTAGGATTAGTTGTTCTATATTTCGATTCATTATTAGGATGTTGGACGTTACAATTCATTATTAGGATGTTGTACATTTCGATTTTTTATTAGGATGTTCAACATAACACTTTATTTTTGGGATGTTGGATATTTTGATTAAATCACCATAACGCTTCAATATCGAGGGCCTGCGACGCAAGAAACGCCGGCACGATATTAAATATATAATTTGTAGCATGAGAATGTGAAATTATAAAGGCGGCAGCCCTTATAGTCGCCTAATGGCGTGGATAGAATTTATATGGAGTTTCACTTTACTTCAATCCAACCAATTTTTTGAATTTGGGATGATATCGAATAGACTCGAAATCGTCATCCTTGCAGGCTAAATGTATATATTTTTTATCTTTTTTAATAGCTCTCCCAAGCCATTTCAATGCCCCATCCGTATTACCATCCAGTGAGTATATACAAGCCAAGTTGTATGATTCTGAATCTTTTTCTATCTCATTCGCTTTCTCACATTTTTTTCTTCCGTCTTCGAGCAATGAAGGATCGTGTGTGATATGCCACATGCCGACAATAGCTGTACTCCAGTTGCCATACGCCGCCGCATATTTCGGGTCGATTTCCACGGCCTTTTCGAATTTCTCGAAAGCGGATTTGAAGAGGCTCTCACGCTCGTCTTCCGGTGCAACCTCCGCCCAATTGGAAAGCGCAAGGCCCCAGTTGTTATACGCCGCTGCATATTTCGGATCGATCTCCAGGACCTTTTCGTATTTCTCGAAAGCGGACTTGTAGAGGCTCTCACGCTCGTTTTCCGGTGCAACCTCCGCCCAATTGGAAAGCGCAAGGCCCCAGTTGTTATATGCCGCCGTATCTTTCGGGTCGATTTCCAGAGCCTTTTCGTATTTCTCGAAGGCGGACTTGTAGAGGCTCTCACGTTCGGCTTCCGGTGCGGTTTTCGCCCAATTGGAAAGCGCGCTGCCCCAGTTGTTATACGCCGCCGCATATTTCGGATCGATTTCCAGGGACTTTTCGTATTTCTCGAAAGCGGACTTGTAGAGGCTCTCACGTTCGGCTTCCGGTGCGGTTTTCGCCCAATTGGAAAGCGCGTTGCCCCAGTTGTAATACGCCGCCGCATCTTTCGGATCGATTTCCAGGGCATTTTCGAATTTCTCGAAGGCGGACTGGAAAAGAACCTCGCGCTCGTCTTCCGGAGCGACCTTCGCCCAATCGGAGATGGCGCTTGCCCATACCAGATATGTTCTTTCTTTTTTTGTTTCAAGAGATAACGTCTTTTCAAACTGTAACATGGACTGATCAATCAGGATATGGCCCTTTTCCAGACCGTTTTTGAATATGGACTTACCTGTTCTATTCAATTGAATTGCAAGTTTTACGCTAGAGAAGAGGTCTTCCGGTTTGATTGCTGACTCCAATCTGAAAAGTGGCAGCCAATTTTCTTTATAAACATTTGACTCGCTCAAACTGCTTGTCAATGTATTTACAACATCGAACCCCTCCTTTTTGGAATTGAGGCATATTTCCATAATATTGTATATGATTTCGGGTATATCTTTATCTGAAAACTCCCTGATCATCGATAGATGTTTGGAAATATACGATGAAACATCCTCATGTTTCCACTGTTGTATTCTCGAACACAGTTTTCTGTAATCATCCCAAGGCCTTGAATATTTATAAATATCCGTTACAAACGGGTCTTCCAGAAGTGCCAATCTCGGATGGTAATGAATCAAGACGAATGGCGAAGACGGATTGAGTATTTCTTTTGCCTCTTTCATTCTTTCAGAGACAAGGTCTATCTCCCCTTCTGGGACCGGGCTGATAACGGTCAAGAGGTGTTCCGGGGTCTTAAGTCTTGATGAAAGTGTATCCAACACCATCTTGTTCCCAAACAGGTTCTGCTTGTTAAGCCCTGAAACCATAACCAGATTATCGGCTAGACCTCTTACGCATAAACCACCGATGTCGGCCAGCCCTGCGCGAGAGTCAACCAAGATATAGTCGAAGTCCTGCCCGTCTGGACTTATAGTGGACAATATAATTTTTCTTAATAAGAAAATAAGTACTTGGCCAAGGTTCTCAGGTATTTCATTTCCCTCGGGTATATCAATTGATCCAATCATTTTCATCGCATTTTCAAACCTTTCCTTCTTTTCATCCTCAGGTAAGTTGTCATCCGATACTTTAAAATCAAACAGGTTCCCGAAGTTCAAGCTGAAGGAAGCATAATCCTTGTAGATCTTACCGCAGGATAAGAGAAATATCGAACCTGTCTCACTCTGTAGACGTTTATGTTCTGGGAAGATCTCTTTAAGTCTCTTGAAAAAAGTTTCTTGTTCTTTGTTCTGTGCCCAAGATATATCATGCAAACTCTCGGTGAACCAGACCGAATATTTTTTAATAAAGTTTTTAGGGAGACGTTTCCCCTTCTTGGCAGAATTAAAAATAGCATCGCTCAATTGTGATACTATCTCGAAGAAACCATCTTTCGATGTTCGTTCATTCTCATCAAGGAACGCGGTGCTCAGACCCGGCGCTTCAAGATCTACATCCAATATGAGGACTTTCCTTAAACGGCTTGCCATTATGTTTGCAACGGCATGGAGGGCAAGACTTCGCCCTACACCGCCTTTAAAAGAATAGAATGTCGTTATTGTCGTTTCGGTTGATTTTTTAGGTAGATATTCCGATGTTATAGCTGATGTTAAAGCACCCCCTTCCGATTCAGAGGAACGGTCATCTTTGGAGATTTCAATATCCGTCATTTTATTGTCTCCAGGTGTCAGGCATCAGATCATTGCAACCGAACAAATTGCGTGATATGGATGGTGATTCAATATGGGTACTTGGAGAAGATGGTCTAGTGCTGGGTATTAGCATGGAAGGCTCCATTAGATCATAATCAGGGAAAGAATGCCCCCACATCTCCCCAACTCTCTTAAATACATTCCATTTGGATTTAGATCTGGGCATGTTTTTAACTATCTTGAATAAATTTTCCCTGACATCCTTATCACGTCTTGGATCAGTTCTATCATCATTTACGAAAAGTGATAGGATAGCGCCCGATATTTCCAGTTCCCTCCCTGCCGATTCCTCCTTATCAATAGCCTTGAAAAGATCCTCCACTGCGTCTTCAAGAATATCCTCATGACTGAATACAAGACCGCAGAAAGCGGCCGGAACGAATGTGTTGTAAAAATCAGGTGCATCCTCTGGTGGCTTGATCCAATCTTTCCATATCTCCTCGTCTTTCTCCTTGTCCTCAGTATTTTTCCTTTTCTGCAGGGAGGCAAGTCCCAGCAACGTTTCGTTGTGGAGGTCGTGATTCTCTCTCTTTTCAAGAAAAACTTTTTTATTGATCCATTCTCTCAACGTCTTAAGTGAATCATCCGACCTTGCCTTCAGGTTACCAACTACATATATCGTGTTCCTAATAATATGAGCTTCTTCTTCGATTGGATCGAGTGTGGCTAAAAACTGGGCAGCCCCTATCCTGAAGTTGTCCAGCACTATCTTCCTATTTCCACCTATTCCAGGGCCTTCCGCCTTCTCTTCAAATTCCATTCTTGCCAGCTCAAGAAAAGGGATATGTGCGTTATCAGGATATTCGTCAGGACTATAGCGGACAAAAGGGTCTTTACCTTTTAACCTGTATTCCAACCATGCTGCCCAAACGGAAGGCTCCATAGCTTTGACAGAGTTCCAGTTCCATGAACCGTCGGTGTTGAACAATTGTTTGAGATGTTCTCTGAGTTCATCGGAGGTCATAGAACACGATTTATCCTGCATAAATACTCGTCCTCCCTAACAATATTATATTTACCTGATCGCTCGGTAATGCTTTATTGAAATGAACTATCTCATTCTCGGATTCTCTAATCAATATATTTTTATCTATATCAGGATCTTTCGGACATGTTCGTCCGCACATGGGCCCATCTCCGGGTGGAACAGGCCTGAAGAATCTGTTCCACGCGGCATCGGGTGGTACCGGGAACCGGCATTCACCCACGTCTTCTCTACGGTAGTAAAGCAGGGCCTTGGTTCGAGTTTCTGAATCGTTTTTTGGTCGTTCATCTGTTGCAAGAAGGTAGACGGCAATATCTGCAGTTTTCGCACCCACATCCAGATAATTGGTGATTTTAAAATAAAAATGGGGAGATATCTCATCAGTACCTATCTCTTTGTCATTGTCGTGGAATGTTGAAAATACCGATCTGTTTTCTGGATGCATATCATCAATGATGTATGCCAGATGGAACGTATCAAATATTGGCAATATTTCTTTGACCTTTTTCCATTCGGATTCGGATAGCTTTTTTTTAACATTTATCATGTACCCCACTTCAATTCTAGGCGGAATTCTCATCTTTTTACGGAGATTTCCTTCTATCATGGTCACATCGATCAATCTAGTTAACCAATCGGGAATTCCGGATAATATCTGTTCTCCAATCATTGGAAATTCTCTACAAATCTCTATATACTTTTTTTTGAAAACGTCATCTATCGGACCGTCAATATCTAGAAATTGACATATCTTATGTTGGAATTCATCTCTTTTATTAGTATCTGCGTACCTTGCTGGAAGAGAATGGGACTCGCCATGTGCTCCAATTTCATTCCCCCGGCTTTTTGCTTTTTCACACCAATCGATAAATGAGATCATTGTAAACCCAGCGTAGTTAAACGTAGAGACTATACTTAACTACTAATACACGATAATTACTTAAAGATATCGAAAAAGGAAGAAGTGTCTTTGCAATATCTTCTATCGTACGTTCAAAATAGTCAAGTGTCGAATTTTTCAAGCCCTTATTTGGATGTTGGACCTATCGTTTGATTATTAAGATGTTGTATGTTTCGAATCATTATTAGGATGTTCTACATTACGATTCCTTATTTGGATGTATGATATGTTAACGTTCGTTCATTAATGCATCCCGTTATTTCAACGACATACAGAACATCCTGCCATCCCAGCGCCATATAGAACATCCTGCTATCCCAGTGATATATAGAACATCCTGTCATATCAACGATATTTAGAACATCCTGAAATCTCAACGATATATACAACATCCCATTATCTCATCGACATATACAACCTTACCTTATCCACTTATAAACATCACCTATGACCAAGCACCTGGTACTGAGAATGACCATTCTATTATATTCTAATAAAACATATACCCACCACTCCAAGGAGAACAATTTGATGACAAAAGAGCTAAAAGTATATGTGGTAGACAACGGCGGCCAATGGACGCACCGTGAATGGCGAGTTCTACGTGATCTGGAGGTGACCACAAAGATCATACCAAATACCATGCCGGTGGATGAATTGGAAAGGTTGGGTTTGAACGGGTTGATATTATCGGGCGGCGCACCCAGTGCAGATACTGAAATGCCCAAATTAGGACAAAGCGGCGAGTACCTGGACAAAATAGATTGCCCCATTCTGGGCATTTGTGTCGGCTATCATTTTATCACAATTCATTTTGGCGGTTCGGTGGGCCCGGCCAATACCTCGGAGTTCGGAAAGGTTGAGGTGACCATCGACGAGCCTGATGACCTATTTTCCAAGCTGCCGAATAAATTCCAGGCCTGGGAATCGCATAATGACGAGATCAAAGCGCTCCCTGACAATTTCATGAAACTCGCACATTCGGATACCTGTAATGTGCAGGCGATCAAACATGAAACGCGGCCGATCTACGGTGTCCAGTTCCATCCCGAGGTGGAGCATACCGAGCACGGGTATGATATCTTCAAGAACTTTTTGAAGGTTTGTGGGGAATATTGATCATTGATTTAAATTCAGGGGTTAGGGGTCACAATTCAGGGGTCAGGATGTTGGATTGTGAATGGTCGACTGGTCAGTTAGTCGGCCAGTCAGGTAGTCGTTTGGTCGACCGGTAGACTAACGGACTGGTAGACAAGCAGACTGATGGACCGGTGGACTATCTCTCAACACCCTTTATTCCATCACCATTCATTGATTTCCGAACACTAAACAGTAATTTTTATATCATTAAATAAATATGAGCACAGAATCTAATATCAATTTAACGTGACGTGGTCTGTTGAATAAAACACGATGGATATCAACTCTGATGATCGTATCGATCATAATTACAAGTACGATCCCACTTTTAGGCGCCAATTCTATTACCGTTTCTGTGGATAGGATAACACCCGGCCATATTACAACACCTGTGGATAATGTGATTTTAAATAAAAATGAATTAACAAATAAAATCGTATCCTCATCGTCCTTTACTTCTACCCAGAGTGGTAATTACCAATGGCATTATCTGACAGCCAACGAGGTAGCGGCCATAAAGGCAAGGATGGGCGATCATAACCAAAACGAGAAATATAACCTGATCATAAATGGCTCCGGTACGGGCCTGGCACCAACCACCGACGATGAATGGGCCGCAATGATCGGTACCGTGAAAGTTGTGGATCGTGTAATAAATTTTGACCTGCCAAATAGTATCGACCATTCGAGCTCACCGTATTTCCCTGAAATACGAAGCCAAGGGTCACAATCGTCATGCGCTGCATGGATCACCACATATTATGCTCATGGATATTATCAAGCCAAGGAATATAAATGGAACAAAGCATCCACGGGAGATAACAACCAGTTGTTGAGCCCTGCATGGACATATAATAAAGTGAACAAAGGCTACAATACAGGTTCAACTTTTTACAAGAACTACAAGATATTGAACACAATTGGCGCCGTAAAGTGGTCTACCATGCCGTATAATGCAAATGAGTATATCTCCTGGGGTTTGGAGAATGGTTGGCGAGAGGCGCCGAGATACCGTGCTGGCGATTATTTCAAGACCAGTGCAAGAAACATAGATGTGTTGAGATCGTGGTTGAATGACGGTCGGATCTGTTACGTATCCATCAACAGTAATGACTATAATGGTCTTGGTGTGAATGACAGCATTATCACATCGAAAGATTACAATTCAACCACCAGCAACCATGCGAACGCTCTGGTTGGATACGATGATAACATGAGCGCCGATGGCGATATCGGAGCTTTCAAGCTGGCGAATTCATGGGGTAAGAGCTGGGGTAATACCAAGGGCGGAAGGAACAATACAGGTGGCTGGGATGGTAACGGTACTTGCTGGATAACGTATAAGGCATTTGCACAGCTGCCAAAATCGATCTACATGTCCCATGATAAAGTGGATTACGAGCCGAAACTACTCGCCACCTGGAATTTCACGGGTAATGTATCCCGTGACGCGAAGATCACATTAGGTCTGGGCAGTGTGAGCAGCCCTGACGACACGCGAGTGCTATACAGGCTTGCGGGGAAACATAATTATCCTGAATGGATGTGTCTGGATATTACCGAGTTCATTAACTCGGCAGGCTTAAGCTCGTTCTTCCTTTTGCTCGGCACGGGGACCAATAAATCTTCCATAGGTTCGTTCAAGATCGAATTATACAATGACACCTATTCAACTGACGGCTCCACACTGACCGTCACATCCGACGAATCGCCCGATGTGCCTAAGGGCACACCCGGCAGCGTGAACAATACTGTTTCCGGGTTCCAGGTCAGCATAAATGCACCCACCGATGATGATTATCATAAAGGAAATATCCAGTGCTCCGGCACTGCAAACAATTCAATGATCGAAACAGTATTATTTGAGGATTTCGAGAACAATTTCCCGGATGGTTGGATAGTTGGTGACGATGATCAAACCTACGGCCTCGATCACTGGGGCAATAGCTCGGCTCGCAGTAGCTCTGGTTTCAAAAGTGGTTGGTGTGCGGGGGTGCAGGTACCAATATTTCAAGAGACCTTCGACGGCACAAATGGTACACTACCTGCTGGCTGGAACATCTCAAGCGACAATACCACAAACAGCAGGCCCTGGAGCCTGAATAACACAGATTATGAATACGTCTACAACGGCTCCGATTACGGTGCGGTTTGCAACAGCAACCAATCTGCGAACATTACAGAACTGCTGTTCACAACCGAAGGTTTCAATGCATCTATGTATGATCATCTCTCATTGGAATTTCTATTGGCATACAACCATTCAGGTGTAAATGATCTCGGACAGGTGCTGTATGCGAACCGGTCGTCATATCCGAATTTCACTGCTTTACATACCTGGACAAATGATACTTACGGCAAACAAAAGGTGAACCTATCTGCTGCTGCAGGTGAGGATCAGGTATATCTTGCATTCCGATACCAGGGTAACAACAGCAATTATATGTTCGTGGACGATGTGATCGTAACAACCAAGACGGCCGGAAATGAGTATGATAATAACATGATATCATACATGGATCACAGCGTTAATCTGAGTAGGTTCGATCATGCAAACCTGAAGTATGATCACTGGTTGGATTCAGAGCCAAATTCAGATAACCTGAGTATTGTGTATCGTTTAGGGTATACCGATCCCTGGCGGATACTCGCTGCTTATACAGGAAGTTCTGGTGGTTGGAAAACTGCCAATGTTCTATTACCCACCAATGCAACCGAACTGGGATTTCGGTTCGAGAGCGACCATAATGGTTCCAACTACGAAGGTGCCTATATTGATAATATTGAATTAACCGGTTTTTACAACCTGACCAAGGTCGAGATACGGGTCGATTCCCGTCCATGGACATCGGTTATCGGTACTAACAATTGGGTTCATACGATAAATTCCGCAGCTTATTCTGACGGCCTGCATAAGATATCGGTGAAGGCGACCTACGGCCAATTGGCTGTTTACGACTATGCGTATGTGGTTTTTGATAATTCACCGCCCGAGACCGTCACTCCCACTGCTGAGCCTCCGAGTTGGACAACAAATACACAGCCGGTGATAACATTTGAAGCTACCGACACCGCAAGTCCAATCGACTATTATGAGTTAAAGCTCGATGACGGGGAGTTTGCCACCGAGGTCAGCCCATATACACTTCCGCCCCAAACCGAAGGCGTTCATAACATTACCGTACGTGCCCATAATCTGCTTGGTTTTTACAGTGATGGGTCGGTCAAAGTATATATCGACACGAGTAAACCAAATTCATTTACCCCTGTTGCCGACCCGGCTAGGTGGACCAATAACGTACAGCCACAGATAACGTTTGAGACCACGGACACGATAAGTGATATAGATCATTATCAAGTAAGGGTAGGCGAAGGTAATTATTCCAACCAAACAAGTCCTTACACTTTACCGGTCCTGGATAATGGCAACCATTATATCAAGGTACGCGCTTATGATCTTGCCGGAAATTACCAGCAGGAAACTGTTCCGGTTTTCATCGACACTATTCCGCCAAACGATTTTACACCTTCTGTTCCTTCTGGTTGGACAAATAAAACACAACCTTTTGTCTCTTTTCACACTTCTGACATATATTGTATTTTTGTAGACCATTATGAAGTCAAGATAGATTCCGGCGAATTTGAACCTCATGAAAGCCCGTACGCTCTATCTGACCTCGCCAATGGGATACATGAGATAATCGTGCGTGCGTTTGACGAGGCAGGTAATTATAAAGATGGTAACACAACATTGTATCTGGATACCCACAGCCCCGAGCCGTTCACGCCAACAGCTACACCGAGCGGCTGGACAAATGCGTCGCCGGTGATCACGTTTACCGCCACGGATCTGACCAGCGGGATCGATCACTATGAGGTCTCTATCAACGGTGACTATCCTTTTGAACAAACCAGCCCGTTTACCGTACAAGGTTTGCGTGATGGTGCGCATACTATTACCGTCCGTGCATTCGATCTTGCTGGTAATTATCTCGATTCCGAAGTTGAGGTATATATTGACAAGCGCCCACCCGTACTCGACATCACCTATCCAACGGGGGATGGTTGGGCTGACGATTCAGACCTGAACGTTAGCTGGAACTGCTCGGATGAGCATTCGGATATTCAATATTTTGAAGTCAAATTGGACGATAATAAACCAATTAACACAGGTTCGGACAATTTCTATCAATTTACCCGGTTGTTTGACGGCCAGCATACTGTCCAGGTTACTGCATACGATCTGGCTGGCAATATGATCACGAAAAGCATTACTTTCAACCTGGATACTCAAGGCCCGTTCATAACCATTACCACACCGCAGGAGAATGAATATATTGACTCAAGCTCGGTAACCGTGACCTGGTATGCCACAGACGAGATCGCAGAGGTGGAAACTTTCCAGGTACGATTGGACGATGGAGAATATATACCGACAGTATCGGATGTGGGTTATACATTTCATGACCTTCCCGATGGGCCGCACAATGTCCATGTAAAAGCATTTGATGTTGTGGGAAATTCCAACGAGGAGTCCGTATTATTTTATATAGATAGTACAAACCCGACAATATCAATTCTAGACCCGGAAAAGAACATTACAATAACCGGAAAAGAAGTAAGCGTTACATGGTCTGGCTTTGACGGATCATCGGGGATCGACCATTTTGATATTAGGCTTGATACGAATAATTATAAAAATATCGGCAAGAAGACCAGCCACACATTTTCAGATGCGGATCCGGGTTCACATATAATTTATATCAGGGTTTATGATAAAGCAGGCAACTACGACGAGACACGACTGGAGTTCGAGGTGGACGGCTCTGTTGGTAGAGATGGCGGCAGTGAGGGATCGGATAATACATTATTGATCGGCTCCATAGGCGCAGTGATAGTCATTATTATCGTGAGCTTGCTGGTGCTGAAGTTGTTTGTATTCAAAAAACAAAAACAAAAATCAAAACCGGAAGATATAGGTCAAGAGAAAGACACTGCGGCCGAGACCAATATAACGGCGCCTGTGGTGGGGGCAGGGGCGGTAGGGGCGGTAGGAACTGTAAGAGGAGGGATGGGAGTAGGGGTAGGAATCGCAGGCGTAGGAGGGATGGGCGCTGTTGTGCATGGTACGGGTCAGCAGCAACGGGTTACAGAAGGATCACGTCAACCCACAATTGTGATGGTAAAACCAAAAAGTTAAAAGGTAAAATTACCAATTGTCAATGGCAGCCGAAAATTCCCCACGCATGGCTCACCGATAATCTAATTATAAGTTGCTGAGAAGTCTGGGAGTCGAGAGTCTAGGTGATGAATTATTGATTATATGTCGAGGGTCATGAGATGGCGATGGGGCCGGGAGTTTCGGCATAACTAAGCAAGAGGCGAGGGCGGGCCCACCAGCACGGGTGTGAAGCAAATAATTATATATTCTAATTATCTTTCTTTACGCACAAAGGAGAAAGCGTATGAACAAATGGCAATATAGCGCTACTAAGATCATTATTACGATCATAATTATACTTTTGATGTTTTCCACCCTAGATCCCACTTCAATGGACAATATCTCAACTACTTCTTCATCGGAAAACCTACCGGTATCAGCTGATGCTGATAACCATGTATTCGATCGTACCCAAGATGTCTATCATATGGATTACCATTTCTATGATCTGAAAATAACGGATATCGATGTGAATGGTGAACATTTCCAGATAGTTACATTCGGTAATGGCACTTACCCGACCACACCTGGCCAACCATGGCTGCCGTATGAAATGAGAATTATTGGTATCCCGACAGGGTCAATTGTAAGTTATAGAATTACCGGTCAAGAAATAGAGATAATTAACGGGATCACCATATTTCCTTGCCCAAAACCAACAACTCAACTACCGGGGCCTCAAATTTCCCCTGTTGATGAGCACTTTGAGTTCTGTACCGATGAAATGGTCTATTCCAAGAATTCATTACACCCAGACTCGCCTTTGGACCTAAATGACCGCGGTTTTATCCGTGACCAAGAGATCATCCGTGTCAAGCTCTACCCCGCCCGTGTAAACCCCGTAACCCACCAACTACTGGTTTATAGGCATATTGGTATAGATATAATCTACCATGGTGGTCACCCATACAGATATATTGAGCCTGACCCGTTCAATGATATTTTGAAAGATACCTTGGTCAATTATGACGCCATTGCCGCCCTTCAGGTTCGACCACGAACTACATCAAGTTTTGATCCTGAAACACCTATAATGCCTTTAAGCAACCAGGAATGGTATAAGGTCACAGTGGATGGTTGTGGGATCTACGAAATGAGCTATACCGACCTGCAAAATACGGGTATAGATACCAGTACGATCGACCCCAGGACTTTTAAGATCTTCAATGCAGGTGGCGGTATGTTGTCCGAGGCAATGGGTGCTTTTGTTCCACCGAAAGTGGAGATACCAATCTATGTCAAAGGTCAGGGTGATGGCAAGTTCGATTCCGGGGACTCTATCACTTTCTACGGGTTCAGTTATGCTAGTTGGGAGAACAATATCTGGACCAAGAATTATTATGAAGATAAGAATGTATACTGGCTAACGTGGGGTGGTACGAACGGTAAGCGGATGGTGGCCAAAAGTCTACAGGATAGTGGTGGGAGCACACCGGGATCATTCCATAAGGTAATTCATCTTGAGGAGGACCATGAGATCTCGAATATAGATACTCTGGATTACCGCGACCAGGTAATTTGGCGCTTTTCCGAGGTGGGCAGCGCACCCTGGACCAACGGCGTTGGACTGGTCAAACAAGCTGGTGACCCTGAGTGGGCCGACTACAACCTATCTTTAAACGCCTCCAGGTTAAGAGGCTCAAAGGGTTTGATGATCATATTTAGAGTGCAGGGACCGAACGCATTCTATGTGTTGGTTCTTGGAGATGATAGTAATACTAAGATCAAACTCTGCAAGGCAACTCCGGCAAATACCAAACAAAACCTCAAAATTATTGACGGTTCGATCATTACGGGTGAAACTTATCAGATCAATATCAGTGTTAAAGGTAATAACATAAAATGTTTCATAAACGGCAGTCAGGTTATCGATTATTCCGACAACAGTAACCCATATCTTTACGGTAATATCGGCCTTAATTTGGATTATGATACTGTCATGGATTTCTGGGATATAAAGGTAAATGGCACCAATAAAACAAGCGTCGGCTTCTCGTGGTCGGAGAATTTCACAGCATACCCTTTAAGATCAAACGCATACCCGGTCTGGACCAATCTACAGGGTGTTTTGAGCGATATGACGGTACGGATGCTGGATGGCCATCGTGTCTACGAATCTACCACCGAATGTCTAAAGACCTCCTTCGAAATAGATAATTGGGATACAAATAAACCGGTCAAGCTCAGGGCCTGGGTGAAAGGTGAGGCCGCCTGGAAAGAACCGGACAAGAAACATCGGACCTCGTTCTATATTAACGGTAACAACGTATTGGATCACAACTGGACAAACTATAATATCTGGAACGCAGAGACGATCATTGCAAATCCGATACTCAGAAATGGGAGTAATACAATAGAGTTCGATCTACCCGGTAATAACGCTGACAACTGGGATTATCAATCAATAGATTGGTTTGAGGTAGATCTCTGGAAAGATTTTTCAGCATACAAGGGTTATCTGGAGTTCAATCATTCTGCTTCGGCCCAGGGAACTGGCAAGCATAAATTTGTAGTTACCAACTTTTCAACCTCCAATATACAGGGGTTTAAGATCTTCAATTTCTCTTATACTGAAAGGATCACCAATCCTTCAATTATCCTGAGCGGCTCTACTTATAATTACGAATTCTCGGACTCTATTAACAGCGGTGAGGATAGATATATTATTGTTGAAGCAGGACATAAACTTAGTCCCATCAGTATCGAGAAATTTGTCTCAAAAGGTCTCAATACCTCAGCGAACAACTTTAGTTATCTTTTGATCACCCACAAAGACCTTTACACTCCCAGTGACCCGAATAACCCGATCGTGAGACTCGCTAACCATCGTGCACAGAAAAACGGACTGAATGTCACCGTGATCACCACTCAAGATATCTACGATGAGTTCTCCAACGGTTTGTTCGATCCCACGGCTATCCGGAATTTCATTCAATTTGCATATGATAACTGGGATGAAAGGCCCAAATATGTATTGTTCGCCGGAGATGCCTCAAACGCATTTAAATTGTCTCTTGCCAGGGGTACATACAATGTACCGACACATCTGCAAGAATATTCAGGAGAGATCGAGCCAACACTGGCATCTGACAACTGGCTATGTTGTGTTTCGGGTGATGACCTTTTTCCGGATATGATCCCTGGTAGGCTGCCAATCGCTTCACTTTTCGAGGCCGAGAACATGGTCAACAAGATAATTGCCTATGACAATCTACCCAACACCGACGGTTGGCGGCGCAACGCGGTCTTTCATGCTGATGATACTTCCGAAGCCTGGGAAGCGATATTCAAACAAACGTGCCAGAAACAGATTGACGATTATCTTATTCCCAATGGTTTTATCGCCTCTCAGGAGGCATATCGTGATGACCATTCAGCTTCAGAGTGTAAAAACATGGTCACGTCGGGTGTGAACGACGGTTGCATAATGCTGCAATACAGCGGCCATGGCTCGCCAAACGGTTGGGAGAATTTCCATAATAATGACATTGTTGGGCTCAATAACAATAATAAATACCCATTCGTGATGTCCATGGGCTGCTCAACCGGTAAGTTCGACATGCCAACCTCAAATTCATTCTGTGAGGAGATCATTCTAGCGGCAGATAAGGGCGGCATAGCCTCCTGGGGTCCGTCAAGGACCGCATACGCAACACTTTGCGATCTGTTCCACGATTTCTCTAATTCCGTCTTCAATGATGGCCAGCTTGGTATCGGTGCAGGGTGTTATAATGCGCTCGTGAACAAGGCTAGTGATTATCATTTATACGTCATGACCTTCTTCGGCGACCCAGCCATGAACTATGGTTTACCTTTTATGGAGATGAACATCACAACGAACTACCTATCATACGAACGTGGTGAAGACATTAATGTCCAGGGCCAGATGGAGTCGAGTTTTTCAGGTACATTGAACATTACTATTAGGGACGATAATATGGCGCTCTGGCAGCATGATGTGACCACGGTAACGAACGGTATGTTCAATGATCAGTTTAGTATACCCACTGACGCTAGCTACGGCACATATCGCATTTTCGCTTTTGCCTGGGACGGACCATCACATCGCGACGGTTTGAAATATTTAGATTTTGAAGTGACAAAGCCTGGTTGCAATCTGCATATAACCGATGACATGATCACATTTTCGCCCGAGCCGTTATTAGGTGACAGGGTCGTTTCCATCACAACAAAAGTTCTGAACTTAGGCACGCAACCGACTGGAGATTTCAATGTTCGATTCTTTCTAGGTGACCCGCTCGAGGGAAACGAAATTGGTGAGGTGTTTTGTTCTTCCTTAGAAAGATCTGGGTGTGGTGAAGTTTCAATTATTTGGGAAACGGCGGGTAAATCCGGCAGCCATGAGATCTATATAGTACTGGACATGGATAATTTGGTTTCTGAGCTGAATGAAGGTGACAACAAAGCCAAGCAAACTGCATTTCTCCTACAACCGCCGAAGGCAAGGTGTGGAGAAGATATAATCTCTTTCAGAAATATTAAAATAAATTTTTCAAATTCTTTGTGCATTTCACCGGAAAGTGAAATAGTCAACTACACCTGGGACTTTGGTGATGGTAATATCTCATTTGGTCACGATGTCGATCATTCATATTCTTTGCTGGGTAGCTATAATGTATCGTTAACAATAATGGATGCACGAAATATTACCGATACAGATAATCTCTCGGTGTTCATAATAAATCAATGGCCTACCGCAATGTTTGAGGTCTCACGAAAGGTTGGGTTCGTGACAACACCGTTTTATTTTAATACATCCAGCTATGATAAGGACGGTGAAATTGTCCAATACTATTGGGATTTTGGAGATGGTTCAAATTCAACGGCCACCAACCCTATTCATTATTATTCAAAAAAAGGCGATCTCACTATTAAATTGACAATCTTCGACAACGATGGTGGTAATGATACTACTGCAGTTGATATAACAATAGGCAATCTAGCTCCAAATGCAGTTTTTAAGGCATCGAATCTATCTGTTTATACTGGTGTTAACATAACTTTTAATGGTTCCGGAAGCTCGGACCCGGATGATAATAATTCGGTATTAAATTATACCTGGACTTTTGTGCATGAGGTGGATGAGGAATATAAAGAAATAGTTTATTCACCCAATGTAACCTGGTCCTTTCCATACAATGGTGTTTATAACGTGAGCTTGCAAGTCTCGGACCCACCTGGTAAGTCGGACCTAACCTATATGGGGATCAACGTATTGAACCGGGCGCCAACATTTAACATTACCGTGATCCCTATTATTGGCACGGTCGAAACTAACTTTATTTTCATTCTCAAAGCCTCAGACCCGGACGGGTATATCTCGCAAGTATTTATCGACCTGGGTGACGACTCAGTAATAAACAAGACCTTTTCGGTTGACCAGGGAAAAGAATTGTTTGAGTACACACATAGTTACGATACAAATAAGAACAAAACCATACATGCTTACGTGGCGGATAATGATGGTTCCCACAGCGAGCACCAAACAGTTACCATAGCGATCAATAATCTAGCACCCACTATTGACCTGGGCGGTGATAGAAGAATTAGGGTAGATCAGGTGATACATTTCGAAGCTTCGGTATTAGATAAAGATGGCCAAATTATGAAATACGAATGGGATTTTAATGGTGATGAAATTTTCGATAACGTTACCACCCAGCCAAAAATATCATACGCATATACGGAACAAGGGTACTATTCACTGATATTGAAAGTCACAGACAATGACAATGGCTCGGCTATTGCCAGGATCAATATTACGGTCACACCGTCGATTGAACAACACCAAGATGACGGCTCCGATGATGTTGATAGAACATCGATATTTATATTGATCTCAGGCGTAGTAATAATGCTGATAGTTTTCCTAGTTGTGATCTTTGTATATATTATGAAAAAACGAAAAATAAGATCTGAGGAAACTAAAAGCGAGCTGGATGTGCCTGTGCCCGGACCAGCGCCTGGGCTGCAGGAGGATAAATCTGGAGATTATACCTCCATAGAGCAAAACATAATGCCTAAGCCTAAAGTTGCTACTGTTAATCCTACACCACAAATCAAGCTCTTAGTGGAAACGAGTATGCCTGAAGTCCCGGGCTTTAGTTTGGGTGTTGACTTAACAACTACAACTACTGATGACGAGGAGATATTAGAATCAGGTCAATCGCTGGATGATGAAGAGTTAGACGAAGAGGAGTAGAGAAAATAAAAACAGGTGGATAATAGTATGAACAATGTCAATTTCCTCCTTTGTTCTATTTCCTATACTATCGAAGTAATATAACGGATTCCACATTCCGCTACCCTAAAAATACTTCTTTTTCAGGTATGTTAGGGAAAGCTTGAATTATGATGTAATGAAAGAATGGGGTACTGGGGTATTGGGGTACTGGGGTACTGGGGTACTGGGGTATTGGGGTACTGGGGTACTGGGTAATGGGGTATTGGGGTAATGGGGTAATGGGGTAAATCAGCTTTATTGGCGCTTACGGCATTGTAAATTGTTAAGTGAAAATTATAAAATGTAAATTGAAATTACATTATTGTTTTTTTTTATTTTTCAATCTCTATTCTTCAA
>JAEHCK010000246.1 GCA_020696345.1 Thermoplasmata archaeon
GGGGGTAAAAATTCTATATTTAATAACATTCCAATTAAAAGAATTTTTAGCTCGAGAGAATTTACATTATTAAATTCTCTTTGCTTAGAATTCCTTTGAAAAATAACTTATTAATATCAGAATTCTAACCCTCCCAAATAAGCTCCAAGAACCAAGCTCCAAACAAAAACGAATTTTATTACATTTAATAATGAATTAACTTGATTTATTAGCAATCGAACTAAATATTTTCTTTAATTGAAGGGCTTCCTCTGCTAATAAATCACATTTGTTTTGTGATTTTGAATCGTTTAAATCTACTAATTGTAACCAATATACGGTCTCCTTAGCTTCTTTTCGGCAAATCTTTATATGCATAAAAAAATCTTTTTTACCTAATGAATCGTTTGCTTCAATATAATTTGCACCAATCGAGCTGGAAGAACGAATTAATTGTTTTAATATCTCATTATTGATGATGTTTTCCGGTACATTTTTCACGAAATTAATAACTTCTTTTGAAAAAATTAAAGTTCTTTTTGCCAACTCAAATTCTTTTATATTTGAATTTCGGTGTTCAAGATTTATATTGTGATTATTTGTTGAAACTTGATTTATTAAATTCTGCACACAAATTCCCCTACCTTATATTCTCAAAAAGGTATAAATAAGTATTAATTAGAGTAGGCTGAAAGTATTGTTTTCTTGAAATAAAATTATATAAATTTTGGAATGAATTGAAAATAATCATTTATTTCGAACCCGAATGAAATCTATATGGCCTACTAAATAATTATTATACAGGGCGTCATAAGTAAGCACGCATAAACAGTAGAATCTCAGTATGATCATCGCCTTCATGGGGTGTTATTGAGATGCGGTGGCAGAAGTTGCTATGAAGTGGCTGGAATACTCATTGGATTCTGGAAGTTCCAAGCTCCAAGCTCCAAACGATATATCGTGTTTGGAATTTGGTCATTGGAATTTGGAATTTATTTGGAACTTGTTTTTTGGAACTTGGAATTTAACCAATCAATAATAAAAAAAGCTATTTCCCATCTTTTTCTTCCAATTCTAATTGTTGTTTACCATACATGATTGCCGCTTGCACACGCGGGTCGTCAGTACGCCAGGTGCGCTCCTCGAATGTGCGGTTCTGGATATTCTTTAAAAAGCGTTCGTGAAATTCTTCATAATACGAGCCATAAATATGGTATGAATCCGTGATATCCACATACCGACCTATATTCACTTTTTCACCTAATTTCTCACCAATCTTAATTGCAATTTCACGCATAAGCTCTGTGAATGCATAGATATTCATATAGGCCGCTTTATAGGCGTCCCGGGAGCGCCAATGTGTATTCATATTAAGAGTAAGCTTTCCGTCCTCATCATCTAGGATTCTGCACCAGACACGCTGCAGGCATGGGCAATCATCGGTAGCAGGGTCGGCCGATGGCATCCAGATCACTGCCTGCGCTCGCCGTGAATATGTAATTTCGCTCAATTTACCGATCAAATAATCAATTTGATCTACAGCTGGGTATGGCGACTCGATCTTAGAGCTTGATAGATCGTTCACCACCTTATAATTGAACATCCGGGCATGATAGGTATACGTCCATTTTCCCTCTTCGGGTTTGATCCAATGATCATGCACACCTTTCACCACCTCCTGCCGGTATTTCTCCAGATCTTCGATACCGCCGGGAAAAGCCAGATGTATTCGCGGCTCTGCGAACGGCTCAAGTACTTCCATCATCATGGTACAGTCCTTGCTTGGTGGGTCGGCGGGCTTGTCATATTCTGTTCTAATACTGGCCCCATGTTCCCAAAGTTCGAGTACGCTCCGTTCCCAGGCTTCGGGCAACGTCTTTCCCTGGACATACAAAACAGGTATTCGGCCATCCTTATTGTGCAATTCTTCTGTCATTGATATATCTCGCATTTTATAATTAATAAATTTATGAATGCTCTTTCATACATTGTTGATACTAGCAACTAGCAACTAGTTTTGTCTCCATGAACTCGTTACAACCCGAGCAATTCTTTAGCTTTATCCAAAGCCAGGCTGGCATCCTTTGCATAGCCATCTGCACCGATCTCTTCTGCATATTCTTGATGAACTGCTGCACCGCCGATCATTATCTGCACTTTATCTCTTAGACCATTTGTTTTTAATCCTTCGATTATATCCTTCATATTCTCCATTGTTGTGGTTAATAAAGTGGATAATGCCACGATGTCAGGGTTATGCTCTTGCACCGCACTTACCATTTTATCGGCACCAACATCGATGCCAAGATCTATTACCGTAAACCCGCCGCCTTCGAACATCATAGCCACCAAATTCTTACCAATATCGTGCACATCGCCTTTTACTGTTGCTATGATCACAACACCCTTCGACTCTATGTTCGATGACTTGAATAATGGTTTAAGAATGTCCATACCGGTGCGCATGGCATGTGCGGAGATCATGACCTCTGGTATGAAGATATCGTTATTCTTAAATCGTACACCGATCACTTCCATACCGGCGATCAGGCCGTTATTGATGATCTCTTGAACTTCAATTTTTTCTTCAAGAGCGCTCTTTGTTAATCGAGTAACCTCGTCGACATCTCCTTTGATAACTGCCGCCGATAATGCTGATAGGTCCATTGTTATGCCTCGAACCTGTAACTGTTTGTAATAATATTAATGTATTGATACACTCAGTCGGTTTGAGGCGAGTAAAATAATAGTTATTTTATTGGGTTCATCTCCCGAATTAGGGAAGATAAAATCATTATTAATGAATGAAATAATGGGGTGATGGAGTGATGGGGTAATGGGGCAATGGGGTAATGGGGTGATGGCGTAATGGGGTAATGGGGAAATGGGGTAATGGGGTCAGGAGGTAATGGGGA
>JAEHCK010000262.1 GCA_020696345.1 Thermoplasmata archaeon
ACCAAATTATGAGGGGATTGTCAATTAGATAGTCTTGATAATATCGTCCATTACGTGGGAAAGGAGATAGTACTTTTTGCACCAAAACATGATTTCACGTTGATAACCAAATGCACCCTTGAGGTTTGAGTCTTTGGAATCGTCAACAACGTCCTGTGCAGCATCTCGAAAATCAGAATGGAGATTTGGCGCATAAAAAACCGATGGGTCTGGGCTCTCAACATAGTCACCAACGAAGTCATTTGTGAAATCATAGATTTCGAGATTATAGACGAATTTGAATCCGTCAACAGGAAGGAATACATACGCATTGCCATACATACTGGCTTGTGTAAATGAGGAAGTGACTGATATGCCATTTCTGACCGGCCAACCAAATTTCTTTTTATAGAGTTTGTTCATATAATCGTGAATACTCTTGGGTGTGTCCTTTGGTTTTCGGTCTTCGTGATATTTCTTCTCAATGAAATCAGGGTCAGAGGCGTTAACACGTATACCACGATACAAGAATTGACCCATATTGTAGAATTTCAATATCTGTTTACAGTCTCTTTTGAGTATTTCTGCGATTTCATCTTGGGCGGGATGCTTTGATCTTTTAGGATGTCCGTGTCTGCCTGGACCTTCGATGATATACGATTTCAGTCTCATGTTTATATTTATATTTCAACGCCTTCATATCTCAAATAACTCATCTTCTAATAAATCAACAGGAACTTCAAAATCGGAAGCATCGAAGGCCCACCTATATTTGATATCATCACCTTGATCGATTCTGATAGCTTTGTTATATCTCTTGTTAGTGACTAAGACCGTTTGACCCGCATACTTGTCCATCATACCGGATGCGTTCCATCGCCGCGGGCGGTTACGGGCGCCAGACCAATCTTTGATCTTATACCATCTGCCTATTTCGATATCTTCAATGATCATGATTTGAGTTTTGTACCTGTAACCTCTGTACCCAGTACAGTCCATTTGTCCTGTTCTTTAAATGGTTTGCCGCCGGCTGTGAACATACGCTCACGGTTTTCGATATATCTGAATGTGTCACCGATCTTCAAATGCCAAAATAATATACCACACCAGACACCTTCCCCACAATATTTCTCAATTTTGAATTCTAATACGTCCACTTCTGGTTTTAAAATATCTTCAAACATGGTTTCTGTTAACTCCTTATGTCCTGATATATAACAACATCTGTATTTTTTCATATGTCAAATAGTTTTTCAAATTCTTTATCATCATGAAAGTCTAATGGTTCGAAATCTTCACGCCGGTAGAAATCACCACTTTCCAAATCCTCTCTATATGATAACACGTAAGTGGATGGTTCACGGCTTGTACTGGTTGATTTACCTACCCACGCATGGAACGGAAATGACAATGGGTATTTACATCTCGCAGTCGATCCTCTGCCAAATACGTGTTCAGGCGGACAACCAGTTGTTTTTTTCTTGACCAATACTTTTGTACCTACTGGAATTTTCATATTTCAAATAACCTATCTTTTTCATATTTCAAATAACCTATCTGTTAATATATCTTGTATCTCTGTAAAGTGATGTTTCTGATCGAGACACCATAAGATATTAATCATTTTTAAAATATAGGATGCAGCGGGATATTCCTGATATGTATCGGGAGTCCAAGTTTTTCGATATTTATTCCACCAATTATATGCATATTCTGATAATTCAGGGTATCGTCTTTTGAGCACCGTGTAAATATCCTCAATTTCACCACAACATTCATTATTACAACTATCTTCGGACCGAAGATTGTCTTGCGTACATTCATCGGTGCAATAAAATGGCAAATTGCCGCAGATTCGATGACCGCACAAAGGACACGTAAGCGGTGTAATTTGAAATTTCTTCGCACGGGGCAATATACGTTCATGTATTACGACATGTTTCTTAACAAGCTCATCAATTAACATATACCAATTATATCATATTTGAGTTGGATTGTAAATCAGACTATTGAAAGTTTTGGTTTGGCGCCACTTTCCCAATTATACTGAAATGTGTTTTGCGCACTGTCAGGAGCACCGGCGATATGTGGTGTTATCCAGGAATGGTTTTTGTCGATCTCGGCGAACTTGGTGCCAGTCTTCATGATCTCATGTGCAGATGTATGATCGTCACCATCTGGATATGACCATGAAATAGATTTAAGTGCCGATTTTGCAGTAAGAGCAGAGACAACAGGATGCGTGAC
>JAEHCK010000024.1 GCA_020696345.1 Thermoplasmata archaeon
GGTTGATATTTTAGCGATAATACCCGAATCCCACAAGCGAGTTAAATCATTATCGATTTAAAGCGTGCGAATCCCGAATCCCGGTGATGAATGACGTTGACAATTTGTTGATAATCACCAAGCGTACACATCTCGCATCCCACTCATCCATCATTTTTTTTATCCTACGAAAATTGGGAGAAGAACCCGATATACAATATCTTTTTATAATTCACAATTCTTACAATTCAACTGTTCACATAATTTATTGTTGATCTTCCATTTTAACGCCCAGCTTTTTATATTTTTTATGATATGAATAAAATCACTTCCACTTTTTGTCAGCGAATATTCAGACTTAACAGGAAAAGAGGTTGCATCAATATATTTTGTGATCAACCCTTGTTTTTCCAATTCTTTCAGTCGTGATGAAAGCATTTTTGGAGTTATATCAGTTATTTTGTTTTTGATCTCAAAATATCTCTTTTTTTCCTTATCTCCCTTGTATAATTCAAGAAGTATCAACAAGGTCCATTTCTTTGAAATAAAATCTACTGTTTGATATACCGTGCAATTTTCGTTCATAGTATACATTTAGAAACTATCAAATATAAATACCTTTGTATCTTTACTATACTTCATATCTAAAAGATACTTAATGTTAAAAGAAAGATAAAAAAAATATGATCGGAGGCAGAAAAATGTTTTGTTATCAATGTGAAGAAACAGCCAAAGGAGAAGGTTGTACAAAAGCAGGTGTTTGCGGTAAGAAAGGTGAAGTTGCAGATTTACAAGATCTACTGATATATCTAACCAAAGGGATATCAATATGCAATACTAAAACAAGAGAGTCAAATATAGAAAATAAGGAAGTTGACAAATTAATCATGGAGGGCTTGTTTTCGACAATTACAAATGCTAATTTCGATAAAGAATATTTTATTAATAAAATTAAGCAAGCCTTGGAGATCAGAGATGAGCTTAAAGATAAAAATCCCGTCCAAAACACCAATGACCCGGTCACATGGTCGCCTGATAATGATGAGGATATCATGAAAAAAGCCGAAGAAGTCGGAGTTCTGAAGACGGAGAACGAGGATATCCGGTCACTTAGAGAATTGTTAACTTATGGGTTAAAAGGTATTGCAGCATATTATCATCACGCTTATATTCTCGGTGAGCGAGATATTGAAATCTCTAATTTTATTCAGGAAGCATTGGCTGCAACCACCAAAGAGTTATCTGTTGATGACCTGGTTGGTCTTAATATGAAATGTGGAGAGATCGGTGTTAAAGCTATGGCTCTATTGGATAAAGCCAACACATCTGCGTATGGTGATCCTGAGCCTACCAATGTTAATATTGGTGTAAGAGCCAACCCCGGGATCCTGATCAGCGGCCATGATCTAAAAGACCTGGAGGAATTGCTTAAGCAGACAGAGGGTACTGGTGTTGATGTATATACACATGGAGAGATGCTTCCTGCAAATGCATATCCAGCGTTCAAAAAACATTCTAATTTTGTTGGAAACTATGGAAATGCATGGTGGAAACAAAAAGAAGAGTTTGAAAAATTCAATGGACCGATCTTATTGACTACAAATTGTCTTGTGCCTCCTAAAGATTCGTATAAAGATAGGGTTTACACAACCGGTGTGGTAGGCTTTGAGGGATTGAAACACATCATGGATAGAAAAGATGGAAATGCAAAAGATTTCTCAAAGATCATCGCTCATGCAAAAAACTGCTCTAGCCCTGAGAAACTCGAGGAGGGTGAGATCACCATTGGTTTTGCTCATAATGCCGCTCTCGGTGTTGCAGACAAGATCGTTGAGGCAGTAAAAGCTGGCAATATAAAACGATTTCTTGTCATGGCTGGATGTGATGGCAGGCACAAAGAAAGGGACTATTACACGGAATTTGCAAAAGCGCTCCCAAACGACACGGTCATACTTACTGCCGGTTGTGCAAAATATCGATATAACAAACTTGATCTTGGAGACATTGGTGGGATCCCAAGATTGATCGATGCGGGTCAATGTAATGATTCATACTCGCTTGTGGTCATAGCTCAGAAACTTGCAGAGGTATTTGGTGTGGGGATCAACGAATTACCGATCTCCTATAACATTGCTTGGTATGAGCAAAAGGCGGTTCTGGTGTTGCTTTCTCTATTATCAATGGGTGTGAAAAATATAATGCTCGGTCCCAAACTCCCTGCATTTGTGTCACCAAACGTGTTGAATGTCTTGGTTGAAAAATTCAACATTCAGCCAAATTCGACAGTTGAAGACGATCTGGTAAAACTTCTGCCAGAATAAAAAAATGCGTCAATTATCATTCACTTTGCGGAGCATTTTTTTATTTTATGATGGTTTCATTCGGGATATTTCCATTTATAAAATGCTTATCCAGCCAACCGGAAACAACATTGTTTCGGCTATCAAAGTATTTGACATAAGGTTTTATGTCGAGAAGTGGCGTACCATCTATAACATCAACTTCGGTAAAATACATTTTATTCTTCTCGATTCCTTTAATTTTTACAACCGAAAATCCTATATGATTGGGACGGTGCGGACTTCTTATTGCAAATATTCCATGTTTGGTTTGCTCAAGAAACGGTTTTCCTTCAATTTCCTCTTTATTTGATTTATGAAAATAAAATAACAGAATGGCATGGCTAAAGCCGTCCAGATCCTTTAAGCCCCCGGTGTATTCCTCTAGTAACTCGACCCAGGCTTCTGTTGTATTTTTAAACCTACCTTGGATGGGGATATCTTTGGGTTCTTTATACGGCGAATGAATTATTCCAATCGGATGCATTATTATTCGATCCATGAGCTCACCTATTACAACTTGCTATATATAGAACAGACCAAGAATGATATAAATAAAATACTTTTTTTCGATCATCGATTTTGCCTCATCGAAAATGTGATGGAGCGTAAATAGCTTTCATGTGATTTATTTACTCCTGTCCCTTAGTACAATTTCTCCACATCGTGCACAGATCTGTAAAAGGAGCCCAAAAAATTTATATGTGTTCAATAACATATATTGTATACACGTGATAGTATGCAAGATGCAGTTACGATAAGACTCCCTTCAAATATTCTTTCTGGGATAGAGAAATTTGCACAGATTGATAAAGTAGATAGGTCGGCAGAAGTACGAAAATTGTTGGAAATTGGCATTTACGAAAGAAAGAAAAGGGATGTTATAGATAAGTATCGCTCCGGTAAAATAACTGTAGAGAAGGCAGCAATGGAGCTTGGGATCACTATCTGGGAAGCCCTTGATCTGTTCAAGAGAAAAAAGGTAGAAATACAATATGATGAAGAGGACTTCGTAAGGGACATCGAGGCAATGAGTTAGGGGTGTAGATCATCTCACACATGACATTAATAATATCAAATTCGGTTTCGATCATTCAATTGTTCAAAGCAAATGCTGAGTCTATTCTAAGAACATCCTTTGAGAGAGTAATCATCTCCGGAAAGGTGCACGAAGAAACTGTTGCTTCCGGCAAGATAAAAGGATACAGCGAGGCATTTCGAATCGAGGAGGTTATTGGGGACTTTGTTGAAGTCAGGGAACTGGATACAACACACAAGTCCTTTGCGAATAAACTTCAGGCAATGGGGTTAGGGCCTGGAGAGGCTGAGACAATTGCATTGGCAAAGCAGTTGGAAGTGCCCGCAATTCTTGACGATAAAAGTGCGAGAAAGGCTGCCGAGTATAGCGGGATCAAGTACTTCGGGACCTTTTATTTGATCTATCATGCTGCTCAAGAGAAACATATCACCCCAAAAGATGCCAAACTTACAATCCAAAAACTGGTTGCCAACGGATTTAGGACTTCACCAGGGTTGTATATCAAATTCGAAAAACTTATTGATAAACTTTTATAACTTATTTTTCCTGTATTTCAGGTTGCATTTGCATCTGCTGCGTTGGTTCTGAAGTGGGTAAATTATATTCTCCAAAAGGTGCCGTTGGTAGTGGTGTATCTCCCGTTTGCGGCGCTGCCGTGAACGGCGGTAACTGTGGCGGTTCCTGTGCCTGTGCCTGTTTCCGGGGCAGTATGGGCGGCATCATCATACCTGGCATGCCCGGCATACCCGGCGGAAATGGCCGATTAAAGATATTTTTCTACACTCTCCTATTTATTCTTTGAACCGTTCATTTTTTTTTCTGAATCTTACAATTGCACAAAGAATCACTACTAATATGATCACTGTTGAAATGATCAGATATGATTGCATCGTCCAGATTTGCTCTTCCTCTTGCCACTGGTAAGGCTCACCGGTCACAAGACAATCTGCAACTTCGAACGCTTTTAGGAATTTTTCCGCAGCATTCGTAAAATGCTCGTTATCAATTTCATCAACGCCCTCTTGATATATTCTTTTTGCTTCTTTCAGATCGGGATCCTTTTGGCCCACGATGGATTCGGCTTCGCAGATCTTATACCATGCCGCCGTGCGCATTATATCCAATATTTCACATTTTATCCCATCCAATGCATCGAGTTCGATCACCGCATGTTTCATATTCTGTAACGACGTGATATAATCTGTTGACCACATGGTATCGATTGTATTTATTACACTATCTAGGTCAATGTCACCGGTGCTTTCAGAAATTGGACCATTGCCATTGCCAATGAGCTGGGACAGATTGAGCATTATCTGTTCCATTTTGAATGCGTGACATTGCAGCATGATGTCAGAAAATGTGATAATGTCAATTACAGTTGTGTTTTTTCCGTTTTGTAACAGCTTATAGCTAATGTTTTCGATCTTGTCATTTTCATTTATAATTACATTTTCTATCCGGTTCAAGTGAAATGGTAACGCATCATGACCATAATTCTCCAGCAGGTCAAGAGTAATTTCCCAGGCCGCACCACTTTTATAAGGTTCATAAATATCTTTTACACAAATATGCACCGGTGCGTAAACCGAGCAGCATGGAATGCCTGAAAACCAGAGACTGCTCATTAATCCCGGCTCGTTGATCGGATGAGCAAACATCCCAGAGAAATTCCGGATAATTTGATTTTACATAAAGCTCTTTTATTTCTTCCACATGATAATTGTAAGCGTCAGCCTCGATCGCAAATCCTTTGTGAGGGCCAACAACATACAAGGTCTCGCCAATAGCTGTGGCATGCAGATCATCCACCGCACCTTTGGTTAACAACTCAACAGCCTCATCTTCTGTTTCCGCGATCTGATAGGCATATCTCTTTACATTCCTCTTTTTTTATGATCAAAGGATCTATGGGTGTGTCCATATTGTGGGTATCACAACCCGCAGCAATTGTCGATGCATTATTGATCAATCCGCTCATGACCAAGCATATTACTATTCCCAGTGTAAGAAATGCTGGTAATCTTTTGGACAAATTTAACCCCACAGCATAATTATTAAGCCTTATTTGGTTATTATTAATATTTAATTAAATATTTATAGGTTCTGGGGGAAAATTTATCCAACAATTCGGGTCGAATGATACACCTACTCTTTTTACGGTGATAGTAGCACTTCCACAGCGCAGTCGTGCTACGATTGTTAAGAACTTGCTACCAAATGTTTTTATAGATCGTTGTTAATACATCGTTAGTAGCACGAAAGATGAAAGGTTGCTACGGAGGCTTGTGGATGGAAATTAAGATCGGGAATTTAACATTAACGTTATTAGTAACGATCTGGCTATTGATCTGTAGTATAGGCGCCGTAAACGCTCATTTCAATTTTGCATTACCGAACGAGTGGTCAATGGAGCATGCAAAAGCGAATGCCGTGGAGCTGATCTGGGGTCATCCATATGAGGGCATATACTTTGATGCGCCCTCAATTGAAAATGCACAGGTCCTAAAACCGGACGGCTCAAAACTGGATCTTACACCGGCAGAAATAACGGTATCCGGAGCCGAGGGCTCTTCCAAAGCATGGAAGGTAACATTCACGCCCGATATAAAAGGGGATTACATATTATACGCGGATTTTGAAGTACTGGTCGTGGAAGAGGAGGATGTTGCATGGGAAGACCATGTTAAGGCGATAATTCACTATAAGACCTCGGACGGCTGGGATCAACCCACGGGGCAGGTTATCGAGATCATTCCGTTGACCAGACCATATGGACTCGAAGAGGGTTTTATATTCACCGGAAAGCTTTTGTATAACGGTATACCGTTGGCAGATGCGCCCATTGAAATCGAAAAGTATTACCCTGTTGGCGTATGCACTGAAGAAAATATACCCGAAGAGCCCATGATCACACGTGAAACAAAGTCAGATCAAAATGGTATATTCTCCTTCACCTTGGATGAACCAGGTATATGGATCGTATGTGGTATGCATACCAATGGCACAGTGGAGGGGTATGATCTGGATGTCAGGGCCATTCTCATGATACCGGTGGAAGAAGAATTTTCACTTACTACTCCATCTTCTCCTTCAGCTTCTGGTGATGAAGTAACAAAAAGTGAATTAGACGAATTAAAAGTGTCACTGGATGAAGAGGATGAATCGTTAACAGATAAATTAAGTTATCAAAATAACCTGATCATAGTATCCATGATGGTTTCGGTTGTTGCATTGTTGATCGCGTTAGTCAGTACCTTCCGTGCAAAAAAGGATTAAATGGGAATATCGATGGTACACATAGCAGACGGGATCTTAGCGCCAGAGATATGGATTACAGGTTTGATATTGACAGGGATCATTCTATTTTATACCTTATCCAAGGTAAAAGTTGAGGAGATCCCGAAATTATCATTGGTGACTTCGGTCATTTTTGTGGCTTCATTGATCCATATTCCTATGGGCCCAACAAGTGTTCATCTTATACTGGCGGGGCTGGCAGGTATTCTACTTGGTGTCGGAGCATTTCCGTGTGTTTTCATTGCGATATTATTACAGGCATTGCTGTTTCAACATGGTGGTGTGACCACAATAGGAATAAACACAATAAATATTGGCTTACCGGCTCTTGCATCATATGGCATTTTTAGGCTTGGTGTCAATTACACAAAATTTGAATATAAGACAGTAATATTCGGAACGATTGCAGGAGGTGTGGCAATAATTTTTGCAGTATTCCTAACCGCAATTTCACTTCTTTTAACCGGTGAGGAATTCATGGGTATAGTCGTTATTCTTACGATCGCGCATATCCCTGTGGTAATGATCGAGGCGATGATCGTTGGAAGCATAGCCGGATTTTTAATTAAGGTAAAACCCGAGATGTTAGTGAGTGTGAAAAAATGACAAGATCATGTTATAGGAAATGTGTACATGTATGTGCTGGCTTGTTGGTCTTGGCAATACTTCTTGGTCTGATGACCACAGGCAGTGCGAATGCTCATAGAATTTATGTAGATGTCAACTCGCAGATCGTTGAGATAGAGGCATACTATGGAGATGGCAAACCTGTACGAAACGCAGATGTCACGGTCTATAGGTCCAATGATGAGGTTTACATAACCGGTAAGACTGATGATGATGGTAAATTCAGTTTCGAGGTTACCGATCCGGATTCTGAATATCTGACCATTGTAGTAGAACAGTTAGGACACAAGGCAGAGGCAAAGATCGGTACTGGTGTTGAGAGCGATAGTGATGAAGATATGCCGCTTTATCTCAGAGTGATCGCGGGATTTGGATATCTGATCGGGTTGGCGGGTATAGTTAGTTTTTATTCGGCATGGAAACTTAACAAGAAATCAAAAATAAAGTTAGATGTAAAGGTAAAGGCAGAAAAATGACACATTTTGATATTGATAAATATGCTTATCTGAGCTCGCCACTGCATAGGTTCGATCCCAGGGCAAAAATATTGTGTATAACGGCTCTGATCATTTCAATTGTATTGATCGACGATATTTCAATACTCCTGATCGGATCTTTAATAGTAATCTTATTGGTTTACATCTCGAAGATACCATTACGATTTATTTTAAAACGGCTCCGATGGGTTGCGATTTTCGTTTTTGCGATCTTGATAGTATTGCCATTTACAATGCCTGGTGAAACCATTTTTAGTATTGGCGTATTGGCGATCACAAAAGAAGGAATAATAAAAGGGTGTATGATCTCTCTAAAAGCTTTTTCAGTTATTCTGTTAATATTTCCAATGCTTGCAACCATGAAGTTCGTTATCTTCATAAAAGCTCTTGAAAAACTCAGAGTTCCAAATAAACTAACACAAATTATCGCCTTTACCTATCGTTATATATTCGTAGTGCTAAATGAGATCCAGCGAATGCTAAGATCGATCGAATCCCGAGGGTTTAAAAGAAAAATGAGCAAATTTAGTTTGCAGATCATCGGTAATACGATCGGTATGCTGCTCGTCCGCAGTTACGAAAGGAGCCAACAAATATATAACTCGATGGTTTCCAGGGGCTATGAGGGCAGGATAAGGACTTTGAAAACGTTTCAAATGAGGTCTTTGGACTGGCTAACGGCCTCTTTAATAGTATTAACAGCTTTATTCCTGCATATACATACCCTGCTGAATTTATTCGAATTGGTGGCGATCTAAATGAAAGATACGGTTCCGGCGATAGTGATAAAGAATTTGAGTTACACTTATCCGGATGGAACAAATGCACTGCGGAACGTATCAATAGAGATCTACAAAGGCGAAAGCATAGCCATAATTGGTCCCAATGGCGCCGGAAAGTCAACACTGTTATCACATCTTAATGGAATTATTGAGAATAATAAAGGTCATATCGAGATCATGGGAGAACGCTTGAACAAAAAAAATATTAGAAAGATCAGAGAAAGAGTTGGACTGGTTTTCCAAGATCCGGAGGACCAACTTTTCATGTCAACCGTTTTTGATGATGTGGCCTTTGGACCGATCAATATGGGCATGAGTGAAGAGTTGGTGCGGAAACGAGTGAAATTAGCGTTGAAAAAGGTCGGTCTGGTGGGTTATGAGGACAAGTGCCCACATCACCTAAGTTATGGTGAGAAAAAACGTGTGGCACTGGCGACGATATTTTCCATGCATCCCAAAATATTACTACTTGATGAACCCACAGCTAATCTTGATCCCAAAGCACGTAGAAAAACCATAGAATTGATAAATGGTTATAATTCCGTTAAAATAATATCTTCCCATGATATTGAAATGTTGATAGAAACTTGTGATAGGGTTTTTTTACTGGATAAAGGTAGATTGGTAGCGAAAGGTGATCCAAGATCAATTTTCACAAATGAGAAATTATTAGCTGTGCACAGCCTGGAAATACCCTTGGCTTTAAAAGCACTTGGTTTAAAAGCATTTGATATGATAAGAAAACAAAAATAAACACGAAAAAGTTCCATAGTGTAACGCGTTTTCGTGTCCTTCGTGCTTTCGTGGCAATTATTGATTTGTTTGGAACTTGGGAATTTGACATATTTGATCTCGGGTTTCTCATCGCCCAATTTTATTACCACCACCGCCCGCGCTCCTGATATACCGTAATAAATCTTTCGATAGTGCGATCATATGTTTTTTCAACATCGTCCGGGAAAAAGCACGCAGGCAATTCGCCCCGGTCCCAATGGTATTGGATGCATTCACAGCAAATACCATTTTTACTACACGTGTAAGTGCAGTTGCATCGTGTTTTATTATCCTCTACATTACATTCCGGCATTATTAATACCTCCTCATTTTATTGCCCTTATTACGACAAATGACCCTTCACCATGACCTTCTTTTATCGGATCAATATATTTTATCTCAGACAAATTATGGAAAATTGTTTGCGTGAAATTGAAGTTCTTGAAACCTACTTTTTTCAAGGTATCGACAACCTCAGCTACCGTATAGAAAGTAGCTATTCTGTAAAACACGCTCTCCTCTTTATGTTGTTGATATACTCTTCCGAGATGGCTTTCCTTATCGATAAATCCAATTATCAAAAACCCACCAGATCTTAATACCCGATATGCTTCTCTAAAAGCCGCCTCTATATCGTCTACAAAACAGATGGTCGTTACCATTAATGCAAATTCGAACTGCAGATCATCAAAAGGAAGGTATTCTGCTACACCATCTATAGCATCAATGCCCCTCTGTTTTGCGAGTTCTCTCATCTCTTTCGATGGCTCGACTCCAATTTTTATGCCTAGCGGTGCTGCAAATCGCCCGCTTCCTAAGCCGATCTCAATGCCATTGTGGTTTTTTGGCAATTGCTCCCTTATTGCCCGAAGCTCTGATTGAAAAGCAAGTTTGTTCCTTTCAAACCAATCCTCATATTGAACCGCATGTTCATCAAAAGGCTTAGTTTTCGCCATGGGCTATCTCCAAACAATGCTGAAAAGTATGCTCTTTTCAAGTGAAACAATCAAGTAATCATCCGCCAATAATCTGTTCCCGAGTATCCGTGTTCTCATGATTGCTTACCCTTACCGAACTCCCTGTCCAGAATTTCTATGATCTGGTCATTGTTTTGTATGCTGGTTGTAGCCGCTGCGACTTTTCCATTCTTGAAATACACCGTGAATGGCAAGCCCATGAAATGTGCGCATTCAGGCAAATTTCTAATAAAACCTGCCGCGGGGATGTCAAAATCCTGGTCGCGGAATGTGACATGCGGATATGTTCGTTCCAAATTTTCTATTATACCATAAACTGGGATGCACATTGGTCCCATTCTGCCACAGCAAACCATGACATTTTCATTGCTTTCCAGGACTTCTTTGAACTCTTGTTCAGTTTCAAGATGTTTTAGATTTGTGTTCAGCATTTTACTTTCTCCATTTTTAAGTTTATTTACCATTCTTTTATCTACCTAGTGCACAACTAGGACAAGAACGAGCTTTATTTTTTTCAGAATATTTTCTAAAATTCTTTTTACATGATCTAGAGCAAAAACTATATTTCGTTCCACCAACAATCTTAAAAAAAGAAGGTGCTTTCATCTCTTCTTTACACCAATCACATTTCAGCTGTTTTTCTTCTTTAAAAAGCGAAAATAGATCCATTCTAAATGCCTCTTTTATTCATTCATCTCTTTATGTTTCTCTGCGATAGTATCTGCCAACTTTTCCAAAGCTTTGAAATCATTTTCTCGTGGATATCCTTTAACCAGAACGGGTTCTAAGATCTCTACCTTAAGATTTGGGATCATGTCTGCGATCTGTTCTATCGCTTTACTGCCCCATCCGTAGGACGCTATTACAGATGCGAACTTAGCCTTTGGCTTTAAAACATTGGCTAATTTTACTGCGTATGCAACGTTTGGATGCGGCCCAACATGGACCGTTGGTGTTCCTATAACTATGGTCGCAGCATCTACTAAGGTTATGGCGAGTTTACCTATGTCCGTTACAGCCAAGTCAAATTGATGTACCTTAACTCCTCTTTTCGATAATGCCGCAACAAGATACCGAACCATCTTTTCGGTACTGCCATGCATTGATATGTATGGTAAGACAACAATGTTCTTTGGAGTATCAGATATCCAATCCACATATGCATTGATTATGAAGTCCGGTTTATCATATATTGGACCATGGCTGGGTGCTATCATATTTATTTCATATTCACTTATTTTTTGCATATTCTTCTTGATAATGTTTCTAAACGGCATCATTATCTCAGCAAAATATCTCTTGGCTGCTTCATATACCAAACCTTCATCCGTAACGTACATATCTGTGGTAGCAATATGTGAGCCGAAAAAATCGCACGAAAATAGAATGTTATCTTCCTTAAGATATGTAACCATTGTTTCTGGCCAATGAACCCAAGGAGTATATATGAACTTTAATGTTTTGTCTCCCAGAGACAGTTCTTCTCCATCTTCTACACTAACTATTTTTTCCTCCGGCACACATAGATGATCTATGATCATACCTTTTCCTTTCGATGACGTTATAACCTTTGCATCTGGATATTTTTCCAGAACATGTGGTATGGCTCCGGAATGGTCCTGCTCTGTATGGTGTGACACCACGAAATCAACTTTTTCAACTTTCTTCAGTTGAGATAGTAGAACATCGGCCATTGCAGGGTCCACGGTGTCCAATAGTACCGTCTTCTCACTTCCCTGAATCAGATATACATTATAACTTGTGCCGTCCGGAAGAGGAATTAACGAGTCGAATAATCGCCGATTCCAATCAATAGCTCCCATTAGCAAAATATTTTCTTTAATTTTTCTTGGCATCATGAAATCTACTCCATTTCTTGTTTTTTATTTTTTACATCCTAATATAAATACTACATTTAATACATATTCTTGAAAAGCATTTTATTCTCATATGATTGTGTATAACGCCCGGCGGACATACGATGTTCCCGCCACCAGTAACTCTAAGATATCAAGGGAATATTGGCGGAGCGACTGCAAGGAGTGGAGCCGTATGTCCGTCTGTTATGCGACCGAGCGAATGCGAGGCAAGGAGCGAAGCGACGAAGAGTTACCTTTACCACGATAGAATTTAGTGTATACATGGAGATCTAAAAACCCAAACCTTTTGCGATTCCATCACCATATGCTCTATCAGCCTTCCGAAAATGAGAAATCATGACTTCTTGGATTTCTTTTGGTACTTTCATCAAGCTTGATGTAATATTTGCAATCAATCGTTTTTGTTCATCCGGAGGCATCAATCTGAAGAGGTTGCCCGGTTGAATATAATCATCATCAACACCTCTCTTCTGATCGTACCAATCAGCATCGCCTGATATTTTCAGTGGTGGCTCTTTATAAGCAGGATCGGCTTCTGGTCCTCCAAAACTGTTTGGTTCATATACGACTGAAGCACCACCATTATCATCAAAACGCATTGGGCCGTCACGTTGATAATTGTGAACTTCTATTGCACGTGGGCGATTTATGGGCAACATCTCATAGTTTGCCCCAAGACGATAACGATGAGCGTCTGCGTAAGCAAATATTCTAGCCTGTAGCATCTTGCATGGAGAAAATGAAATTCCAGGGACAACATTTGCAGGAGAAAAAGCTGATTGTTCCACCTCTGCAAAATAATTTTTGGGATTTCTATTAAGTTCCATAACACCTACTTCAATTAATGGATAGTCAGAATGTGGCCAGACTTTTGTCAAATCGAATGGATTCCACCGATAGGTTTCAGCACCCTTTTCTGGCATTATCTGAACATATAATGTCCATTTTGGAAAATTATCATTTTCTATGGCTTCAAATAATTGACGAGTATGATAATCAGGGTCCTTCCCAACGATGGCATTTGCTTCATCTTGCATCATGCACTGGATGCCTTGTTGTGTTTTAAAATGAAATTTCACCCAGAATCTCTCATTGTTTGCATTGATAAAGCTATACGTGTGACTACCATATCCATTCATGTAAGGAATTCCTTTGGGAATACCACGGTCTGAAAACAAAATTGTAACTTGATGCAATGATTCTGGAACTTTTGACCAGAAATCCCACCACATAGTATCTGATCTCAGGTTTGTCTGAGCCATACGCTTTTGTGTATGAATGAAATCCGGAAATTTGATGGCATCACGTATGAAGAAAACAGGAGTATTATTCCCAACTAAATCCCAATTACCTTCTTCAGTATAGAATTTAAGAGCAAAGCCTCTAACATCTCGAACCGTGTCTGCAGAGCCCTTTTCTCCTGCAACTGTAGAAAAACGTCCAAACATTTCAGTTTTTTTACCAATTTCCGAGAAGATTTTAGCTTTTGTGTATTTTGTAATATCATTTGTCACGGTAAAAATTCCATGAGCTCCGGCCGCTTTTGCATGTACTACCCTTTCAGGGATACGTTCACGATTGAAATGTGATAGTTTTTCCAATAAATGATGATCCTGTAATAATGTTGGACCACGCTCTCCTGCTGTAAGTGAATTCTGATTATCACCAACAGGTATGCCTGCTGCTGTTGTCAATTTCTTTTTTTCTTCCATTTTGATACCTCCAAAGAAGTAGGTTTGACATAATAGTAGATTTACTTAAGACTTGTGAATTACTAAGAGTGAATACGAATTTGCCACTGATTATACGCGACGCAAAAGGTTTGGTAGTTAAATTATCACAATATTCCATATAGGATTTGATTCTTATCGGATATGTTATGGTTGTAAAGGTAATTTCGCCTAACTCGTTCATATCCGCATTGCGTATATCATTCCAATTCCAGGGTATATCAGCACTGCATATATCATCCCAATTTAATAATGTATCCGCATTGCATATATGTTTATTTTTGATGGATCATTTGAATTCCTTGTAATTTTCAAATTCTTATACTTCATTTTTTAATCTCTTAAGCTCGTCTTCTAATTCTTCTAGTCTCATGATCATTATCGGCTTTACAGAATGGGCAGGCATACGGTTCTTTAAATCTGCTATCTCCAGCTCAAGTTCATTAATCCGTTTCTCTTTATCAAATCTCATTTTTCACCTCGTTACCAAATTTGCAAGTTCTTTAATACCTTTTACATAAAAATCAAGCTCAGCCCCCGCTAAATTTGATTTGAATATGTTTTTATCTTCGGGTATAATTGCAGCAATCCGATTTGTGTCTATAGATCCCAATAGTTCTTTTTCAATCTCTTTATTTACCTTGTTCAGAACGTAATATACCGGTTTGTTAACTTGTTGACCGAGTTTAGAAATCTTTTCAGCTAGCAAAATAGACTCACGGCTCGGGTCAATTATAGCAAAGATCAGGTCACAGCCCTCTTCCACACCCCTGCCAAAATGCTCAACACCAGCATCCGTATCTGCAATTAGAAATTCATTTGCGCTAAGTTCGAGAACCTCTAGAAATTTTGAAGTAAGTGCATTAATAGGACATGCACAGCCCTCGCCAAAATCGTAGATCTTGCCCATTGCCATCAGTTTTATATTCCCCTTCTCGATAATATACTCATCAGGCAAGTCATCTGTTTTCCATTTTTCTCGTAACCTCTTGGTTTTTTCAAATAGAACTTTTTTACCACCGAAATAATTCATGAAATCGTCTGGCTTGCCCATTCCTAACTGCATATGAACCCCAAAGTTGGACTCGTCAGTATCAATTACAAGAACCCTATTTTCTCTTACTGCGATCTCTTTTGCTAACAGAGCGGATATCGTGCTTTTACCGCTTCCGCCTTTGCCACATATTAATATCTTCATAGTTATTTCTCCGTTAATTATTGTTAATGCAAGAAATAATCCAATTCAACCGAAATATTTTTCCATTCGATCAAAAGCCTTATTGATCTCCGCTTCTGTGCAGCAGAATGTGATCCTGAGATGACCTTCCGCAGTGGGTCCAAAATCCGTGCCTGGTGTAGTTGATACACCACCCTCTAGTAAAAGTTTTTTGCAGAATGATTTAGAATCGGCACCATCCTTATGCAGGATCTTGGGGAACATGCAATATGAGCCGCGTGGTTTCTGGTAAGTAAATACTGAACTTAGTTCATCAAGACGTTTACATGCCAGGTCTCTTAAGGAAAGATAATTAGCCCTAAACTTCGAAACACAGTCCTGCGGGCCGCGTAAGGCTGCCATGGCGGCGTATTGTGAAACCACCGGCGCACAGATTGCAAAGGGTATATGTGCTTTTTGCATCTGGGTTATCATATCCGATGAGGTGTGCACATAGCCAATCCGCCAGCCCGTCATTGCATACGTTTTCGTCAGCGTAAAACAGCTTATTGTTCTGTCTTTCAACTCAGGTATCGAGCCTATGCTGAAATGCCTGGCCCCGTCAAATGTAAAATACTCGTAGCTCTCATCGGTAATGACCGCGAGATCATTTTCTAAAGTAATATCCGCCAACGAACGCAGGTCCTTTTCGTCAAACACCGCACCGGTCGGATTGCTTGGAGTACAATACATAATAGCTTTTGTTTTGGGTGTGATCGCTTTTCTAAATGCATCTATGTCCAATCGAAAGCCTTCCTCCTCGATGGTTGGTACATATATGGGGGTCCCAGAGGCAAGCACCACCTGTTGAGCGTGTGTTGAATAATTCGGAGACGGTAAAAGAACCTCGTCACCGGGATCAATTAACGCCATGACCGCCGCACTCAAACCCTCGATGGCACCGACCGTGACCAGCAGCTCGGAGGTGTCTGCATCGATGTTATTATCCCTTTTAAGTTTCTCAACGATCGCTTCTCTTAATTCGGGCAAGCCAGCGCTCGGTGAATATCCGCTCACTAATCCTCTCTGGACCGCTTCGCATACCGCTCGATTTATATGTTCAGGTGTACCCGATGTGGGCTTTGCCCAAGATAAGAACGCAGGGTCAGGTACCTGAGCGGATAACCGTGTCATCTCATGGATGGATGATGCGGGTATTTTTTTAACTCGTGTAGATGCTATATTTTTGGTCAAAACGTCTTTTCTCATAATTTTTTAACCTCCTTTACCTTTACTCATATCCATTTTTCGTAACACATTCTAAAAGAATATCCTTAAATCGATCCAGGGTAATTTCATACGGTTCCAGAGCGATACCCATCCAGTCAGAAAATTCAAGTACTTTCTCGGGTGAATTTATTGAAAATTCCTCGAAAGCGCCTAAAGCATCTAACATGAGCGCTTTATCGTTTTTTGGAAATGTCTCGTTCGCCAGCCCGGCATCCCAATCCTTGAAGACGATTTTCTGATATTCCACCCAGCCTAGCGGCAGCCAATATATCTTCTTTCCACTTGCGGCTTTATCTCTTTCTTGCTCATCGGCTAGCATATCTATACATGTAGTAGCATTCACTCTACGGATGTCACCACCTATATCTTCAATTATGGTATCTATGTCCAATGGGTTTATGGGGTCAAGATAACATTTTGAACCGTAGATCGCTATGATCTTTTTGGAATACTTCTTCGCAGTTTCTAATTGTTTTCTCAGTTGGCGTTCAAATTCGTCTAAGTGTTCATGTAAGCCTGGTGTTGTATACAGGATCTTATCGGCATCTAAGAAGCCAGTATCACGGAGGTGATTTAACTCTCGACGTAGAGTACCGCAAGCTACAATCGTATAACCTTTAAATGAAACCTTATTCGTCATGGAATATCGCATCCTATTTTAATCACTTTGTCATATTTTTCACCTCAATTTCAACAATATTTCTTTGAACTTTCCGAGGTTATAATATAGTATTCTTTACCTACATGTTGGGCAACTACTATCTGAGCCGGTGGTATCGCATACCATTCGATTCTTTTCGTATAGGTTTGCCCAACAGTCCTGACAGACCAATATGCGACCCAACTGCCTATGGTTCGCAGATAGCAGTGTCAAATCTTCTTCATGTTTCTTACAAAGCATACATTCATCCATATTTATCACTTCATAAATGTTTTGTAATTTCTGGCTCTAACTCTTCTTTAGCCATCGCACCTACACTTTGGTCCACAAGTTTACCGCTTTTGAATATCAATAATGTAGGGATGCTCATAATATTATATTTTAACTGATTTTTTTAATCCACAATTCTCACATAAAATTTCCATCTTAGCATAATCCCGAATAAGATCTTTACTACTACATGATGGACATTGTTTGATTTCATTTAACTTGAATTCTTCTATTGTAGTTCTTATATTACCCTTTAAACCTGTTATAGTCTTAATTTTGGCATCGGATAATATTTTATATGCACCTTGAGTCATGTCTCCAGTAATCACTGCTTCAACATTGTTACCTAACACAATATCCAAGGCACTCGAACCGCTTTCATCTTTTCTCATTGTACCATTATTAAAAACTGAATTGAAGTTCATTGTTTCGGTGTCTACAATTAAAAAATAATTGCATTTTTCAAATCTACGATCTATATAAGCATCTAATTTTTCTCCTGTAGCAGATACTGCTATTTTCATTTTAATTTCCTCCTTTTAATAACCAATTTTCATTTTGGGTAATATAATCACATCGCACGGGTCATCATGGCGCCACATTTTGGGCATTTCCGGTTGTAGCATGGCACACTAATTTGATGTGGTGCTCTATACCCACAATTAGGGCACATGCATTCCCCGTTCGGACCTATTCCAAAGCCACCACCACCGCCACGACCACCGCCACCTCGGCCCATACCGCCTCCTTGGCCGCGACCCTGACCTCTACCTTGACCGCCTTGCATAATTTTCACCTCCGTTTTTATCTAAATAATCTTTAATTCCTTTTTGTACAGTATCAACCGCTAGCTTTGCACAGTGCTTGTTTTCATCCGGTAGACCATCAAGAGCATCTATCAGGTTAATATTTGTAATTTTTTTCACATCATTAATGGCTTTTCCTTTTACCATTCTGGTCACCATACTACCACACGCAATGGAGGAACCACAGCCATCGGTCATGAACAGTATATCTGTTATCTTGTTCTCCTTAACTTTTAAAAATATCTCCATGGTGTCCCCACATGAGCCAGTGATAACTGCAACACTATCCGGGTCCTTCATTCTACCAATATTATGCGGATGTTTAAATTCTTCAATAACCTTCTTGGAAAATATGGCCTCAGCTTCTTTATCCATATCATCCTGGATGCTTGCTACAATTTTGTCGAAGTCTGATTTGTTATCTCCGTTCATTAAACACCCTCCAAAATCTCCACAATGTTCACCCACATATCTTTTATATTATTCGAAAGTAGACAATCAGAAGAGTGTTCTATAAGCGTTTTCCCCTCTATCATTGCCGATGTAGCAACATTATCATATGGTAATTTACCAACAACCGGAATTTTATTGATTTTACAGTAATCCTCGATCTTCTTAGTATTTTGTTGATTAATGTCCTCCTTGTTGATGCATATTGCAGTATGGATATCGAAATGTTCTGCTACGCCCAAAATACGCTCCATGTCATGGATACCTGATATTGTAGGTTCGGTCACGACAAGAACGAGATCAACACCGGTGATAGCCGAAATAACTGGGCACCCTATCCCTGGCGGACCATCGATAATTATAAGATCTTTTTTGTGTTCATGCGCCATTAATCGTGCATGATTGCGCACAAGACTGACCAGCTTCCCGGAGGCTTCTTCCGCGGTGTTCAAGACCGCGTGTGCCATGGGGCCGAACCTGGTTATGGATTTATAGGCTACTCCGGATTTACGGTCTATGAGCCGTATAGCTTCAACGGGGCATACAAACTCACACACGCCACAACCCTCACAGCGTTCATTTATAATATTATATTCTTCATCGATGGCGCCAAACCTGCAGTGTTCAAAACACTCACCGCACTCAACACATTTTTCATCGTCCTTTGCGGCTAGATTCATACCGCTGAATTCTATGGTCTCCTTGATCTCGGGAGCTAGAATAAGGTGAAGGTCGGCGGCATCCACATCACAATCCGCAAATACCGCATTTTTAGCCAGCGTGGCGAATGCTGCGGCTATGGTTGTCTTGCCTGTACCGCCCTTACCGCTGATGATGGTCATCTGTTTCATGTTACCGTTTCTCCATTATTATGTTATCCACCATTCTACTAAAATCCCTGGTTCCTCCGCCTTGGCCGACAACATCCAATACACTTCGGTTTTCACAATGTATGCCTGCAAGTAGATCGGCGCCAAACTCAAAAAGCACCGCAGAAAGAGGTGTGCTTGGTCCGATCACCATCGTATAACCACCACTGATCTCAAGTAGATGTTCAAGACTTTTATTGACAAATGCACTTCCCGTGATCACAACTAGGTCGCATTTGGGTAGGAGCTCGTCGGCCTTGGAGGCAGGAAGACACCCGGGTATGGGGTTTTTCTCAAATACATAGACATTTCCTGTAATTTTATTAACAAAAGGGAACCGGCCAACAACTCCAATGGTCTTAAAGTCTTCAGCCATTTTTATTATTCTTTCGAATATATTTCCCTTATCGATCTTACCACCGGGAGTGAGCTGGGCATTAATTGCTGCACAACCAATCGAGGCTTCGATGGTTTTTTCAGAACATATTAGATCGGCAGCTTTTGTCCCGATCAAATTTCCAACTTTAAGCGGGGTCTCACATTGGTCATAGATCGTACGTCCTACCCCAACCCTATTATCAACAATAACGCCAGTATATTTGATACCTATCCTGATATCATCTATAGGCTTGGTATCCACTTCGCTTAAGATATCTTCGGTTAACCCCATGCGCTCTCCTCAATATCTTTATGAAGTTCTCTGAATCTATCCTTCCATTCGGGCATTTGTTCGATAAAAGGAATGCCTTTTGAATAAAGTCGAGCGATCTTCTCATCATGTGGAATTTTCATCAATACTTTGATCTTCTCTTCCTCGCAATATTCTTCAACCCGAGAATCACCTATCCCATCACGATTAATTACTACTCCAAAAGGTATCTTTAGGGTACGCAGCATATCAACTGCCAGTTTCAGGTCGTGAAGACCGAACGGCGTGGGCTCGGTGACGAGTATTGTGAAGTCAGCTTCATTGACGCTCTCGATGACCGGGCAGGCAGTACCGGGTGGTGAATCCATGACCACGGTCTTTTCATTTTTAATTTTAGTTTTTAGGGCCCTTATTACCGGTGTAGCCATGGCCTCACCGATGTTAAGCAGACCATGGTAGAACTCCAGGCTACCGCTATTGCTACCTTCGATCACACCGATCACACGGTTCTCCTCGGTGATCGCATTCTTTGGGCATACCAAAGTGCACCCACCGCAACCATGACACAGCTCGGAAAAGAAAAGAACGTCATTTTTAACCACAGCTAGTGCATGATATTGGCAGAATTTGGAGCACTCACCGCAGAAATCACACTTTTGTTTGTCGATCTTCGGGATAGAGATGCAAACGTCCTCGATCTTCTTCAGCTTCAGATCTAAAAATAGGTGCGAGTCCGGTTCCTCAACATCACAATCCAGTAACTGGACGTTATCTAAACTTAGGGCAAGGTTAGTTGCAATGGTAGTTTTTCCCGTACCGCCCTTACCGCTAGCAATTGCTATTTTCATTTTGTTGCCTCAATTAATGATGTTCCCCAATTACTTTAATAATGTCAATGCCTCTCTCCTCTAAATGCGTGTTGCCTGCATGCGTTTTCATCCGTAGCTGGCTGGAGCTTGCCGATCTTCCACATTTGAACTGCATCTTTTACAGTACCCGTGGCGCCAACATACACCATGATGCCCAGTTCTTCGAACATACCGACTGCCCGTCGGCCCAGTCCACCACAAAGCATCACCTCTGCACCGGTCCGGGCAATGATGTCCGGCGGATAGCCCTGACCGCCGGTATGTTCACTTGTATTATCAATAACGGTCACTTCGTTCGTCTTGGTATCAACCAACGTATATGTTGGCACTCGTCCAAAATGCTCGCCCACATATTCTTTAATACCTCTATTTCCCATTGTTGGTATACAAACCTTCATAATTATCAACCTCAATAGTTTAAATTTAAGTTTAATCCAATTTTCTAATTCCTCCGCCTTGACCTTGACCACCGCCTTGACCACGACCGCCACCGCCGCCGCCTCTACCCATGCCACCACCCATACCGGAATGGGTTGCAACATTAGGCGCTGCGGTCTCTTTTAACTCTCCGGCTTTGAACTTTTCAATTGCATCTTTCACGGTGCCGCTAACGCCGGTAATGATCTTTATCCCGGCTGCGGATAGGGTTTGGAACGCGTTAGGTCCCATATTACCGGTTAATACTACCTCGGCTTTCATATCCGCCACATTTTGCGCTGCTTGGATACCGGCGCCGCCCATGGCGTTTGCGCTTTCATTCTGTACCGCTTCGAACTTCATGGACTCGACGTCGACAAAGATAAAATATTGACATCTCCCGAAGCGTGGGTCCAGTTCTGCATCCAAGTTGTCATCAACTGCTGAAACTGCGATCATCATTAATTCACCTCACTTTATTATTAACAAAATCTTCGATCTTTTTGATCACTTCATTGAACTCCTTTGCAGATTTTGATTTTGAATATGTCAAAATAAAAGGTTTGCCGTCATCACCGGTCTCCACGATCTTAGGATCAATTGGTATTTTGCCCAAGAACGGTATATCAAGGTCCATAGCAGCTTTGAAACCACCACCCGTTTTAAACAGATCAATTGTTTTTTTACAGTGTGGACATATTAAACCGCTCATATTCTCCAATATGCCAATGATCGGCATCTTGAGCGTCTTTGCAAAATTCACTGCTTTTCTTGAATCCAGCAATGCAACATCTTGTGGGGTAGTAACTACTATTGCACCACTACTGTCCGGTATCAATTGGGCGATGCTAAGTGGCTCATCACCCGTGCCCGGTGGCAAGTCAATAATTAGATAATCCAGCTCACCCCAGGCTACATCACCAAGAAATTGCTGGATCACCTGCATTTTTAATGGTCCGCGCCAGATTACAGGCGTATCTTTGTCCTTGAGAAGGAACGCCATGGAGACGACCTTGAGATGTGGTGGTACGATCACCGGTGCAATAGCACCGTCCATGGAACCTAAACGCTCATCTTCGATCCCCAACATCATAGCGATGTCCGGGCCATTTATATCAACATCAAGTAATCCCACCTCGGCACCGTGCATTGATAAAGCAAACGCTAAGTTGGTGGCTACGGTACTTTTACCCACACCACCTTTGCCGCTCATAACTACGATCTTATGCTTGATATTTTGAATATTCATTTTAACCTTTACATCCGGATCGAGTTTTTTACCCGATTTGTCCTTTTGTTTCTTTGTCATATATTATCTCCTGACAAGGAAGATAAAACCCCAGAACTCGTTATACTTTGTCCCGCACATGTGCGGGACTAGGAAATGTGATAAATAAATTGGTTCTTCACCCAATTTTCTTAGGATAAAAGGAAAATGATAAACGTAGAATAGTAAGTTGTGGGTTGTGTGTTGTTAGATAGATTGTTCTAAAATTCAAAATGCTAAACAAAAATTAATATTTAAATTCCAAACTTCAGTAGAAAGAACTGGTTTGGGATATTCGTATTTCGGGTTTGGGGTTAGAATTCTGTTTGGTTTAATGATTGATTATTGGAATTCTAAGCTTCATTAATTTTCTGGCGAAAATTAACTCGAGCTAATAATTCTATAATTTACAAATAATAAAAAAAAGAATTATTACCTCTATAGCAAAAAAAAAATATTTGAAAAATCAATATTTTTTTTTGCTTGTTTAGGATTTAGTTATTCAAATTTCGGATTTTGTAATATTAGTATTTATTTTTTCGAATAATAGTCTCTAATTATCTTCTTTTCACCACGATGGAGTATCTCATTTAAGGTTGAGAAAGAAATTTTAAAAATCTTTGATAATTCTCTTAGAGAGATCTTTTTTGGATATTCATAATAACCATTTTCAAAAGCAATTTTAATGATCTCATCTTGTCTGGAAGTAAGTAGCTTTTTTTTGGTAAGAAAAGTTTTACTTATCAACTCAACAGAACACCCTTTCGTTTCCAAATTGTTGATCAATTTGGTTAAAGAATCTTCATCACCTGTGATTATATGCCATTCTATCTTAGCATCTTTTAGATTTATTGCATAGGTTAAAAAACACTTCGACTCGGTTAATGCTTGGCATGTGATACAATTGTTGGTTACGATCGCGCCTAGATATCCACCCTTTTTATATGGAGAGATATCTAATTTACAGATCTGTTGATAGGCGTTTATTTTCTTCAAAAGGTCACTAATATTTTCAGATCTGGTCTCTATCTCAAAAAGTAAATGTCCACCCAGATCCTTATCGGGTATGCACTCGAGTAATTTAATTTTCGCAGTCGTTTCTTTACTAAGGTCACCGATCCAGGTTTTGGGCATGCCAATTCTCAATACAACTTCCATCATAGGTATTCTTCCTATTTTGAAACTGGTAACTTTCTTATATAGAATTTTTTATCTCTATAGGTCGTCTCTACCAATTTATCCTCAGCTATTAACTTTTCAATTATATCCCAGTCGCCTTTCGCCTTTGTTAAAAATTCGTTTACGCCTTCTTCTCTCATTGGGTGCACTGAAGTAATACTTAGCAGATCCTCTTCAATATTACCTGTAAATGCAAAAGCATTTCCCTCATAACCGGTCAGGAATTCCACATCGATAGCGTTCTCCTTGAAAAGCTGATATGCCATGTTTAGCGTTTGTTCGGTTGCGGATTTGACCCAAGCTTCCGCAGGCGGGCGCATGGGTATGGAAATATAACTTTTCTTTGGTTTTAACCCTTCGATGAAATTTGCTATTTTTTCCATTTCTTCAATATTATCATTTATATCTCGAATTAACATAGTTTCGGTTACCAGTATACCATTAAAGGATTGGGCAAATTCCGATATGCCACCTAATATTTCATTTAAATTCAAAGATTTATGAGGTCTATTAGTTCTCCGCCAAGAATTTTGGGTTACACCATCAACTTTTAAAGAAACCCAATCGGCTTTGCATAACGCTTCTTGAACATCCTCGAGCCAGATTAATGAAGAATTTGAAATAACGGCGATTTTGATCCCTAATGACCTAAGCATCTCGATCTCATTACCAAGATCTATATCCAGCGTTGGTTCACCATCGGGGACAAAAGTAAGATGATCGATTGGCTCTCCTTTCGCTTTTGCATTTTGAATCTTTTTCTCCACATACTTTACTATCTCTTCCGGTTCGTAAAATTGCGCACGTTCGACCTGCATATTTTTGGTTCGACCAAGCTGACAATAAATACATGAATAAGTGCAGATCTTTGGCGGGATATTGTTAATACCTAAGCTATGCCCCAGTCGTCTGGATGGTACAGGGCCAAACGCAATCAGCTTTTTTGTTTCGTTCTCATTTATCATGATCTAACGCCTCGTGAGATCATCTTCTCCACATATTTGCTTCCGGCTTTTATCATAGCATCAATTTTCTCTTTCGGGTATGGCTTGACGGTCCTCAGTTCCTCCGAAAATGTATGTTCCGATACAAATTGCTGTAGCACATATTTTTTTGCACCTTCGATGCTCTTGGCAATGTCTATTATATCATTCTCAGTAAGTAATGTTGGCACCACTGTAGTGCGAAACTCATAATCTACACCTGAGTTCATTATAAGCTCTATCGTCTTTTTAATGTTCCCGAGATTCACTTTAGCGCCAGCTAATTTGTTGTACGCCTTTTGCTCCAAAGGCGCTTTAATATCCATTGCAATATAATCGATCAGCTCTTGATCGAATACCTTTTCGATCATTTTTGGAACGCTGCCGTTCGTATCTAATTTTACCATTATACCCAGATCTTTGATCTTTTTTGAATATTCTATTAGATCAGAATACAGTGCCGGCTCACCGCCTGTTAAACAAATGCCATCTATAAAATCGCGGTTCTCTGTTAAGAATGCTTTGATCTCATCGAATGGTTTGGTATCAAACTCTTCCGGGTGTATTACTAGCCCCCAGTTATGACAAAATGGACACCTGAAATTACAATGAGGTACATATAGCGTTGATACTATTTTACCATCCCAATCTAGAAAAGATGACTCTATCATTCCTTTTATTATTATCTTCATTCATATTACGCTCCATTAACATTCAAAGCATCAATAAACTCAATGCCATAATAAACATGCCCAAAACTATTCCTATGATAACAGTATGATTGTGACCATACCGATGTGCCATTGGCAGCAGCTCATCTAAGGAAATATATACCATGATCCCTGCGACAAATGCCATAAGCGATGCAAGCAGCCCCACTGATAAAAATGGTAATAATATTAAGAAACCTATTATTGCCCCTATTGGCTCAGCGATACCCGATAAAAAGGAATAGATGAACGCTTTATTTTTGTCACCTGTAGCATAAAATATAGGGACTGATACGGAGATGCCCTCAGGGATATTATGAATAGCGATCGCTAGGGCGATCATCGCACCTAGTTTAATATCAACAAGCGCCGTGCCAAATGTGGCTAAACCTTCAGGAAAGTTATGAATACCTATGGCTAATGCCGTGAAAAGACCCGTTCTCAAAAGGACCGCATCTTTTTTGATACCCACTTTGTTAGAAGGCGCTTTGAAGTGATGCGGGTTCTTTGCTTCGGGTATTAACATATCAATGATACCGATAAAAATTATACCAATAAAAAATGCGGTAACGGCAAGTACCTCTCCAACATTTTCTAATGCGTTAGGCAGAAGCTCGACAAATGAAACATAGATCATCACGCCCGCTGAAAAGCCCAACGAGAATGATAGATAGATCATCTTCGGTTTCTTGATAAAATATGCAATAGCGCTTCCTATCCCAGTGGCAAGACCCGCTAGACATGTTAGGACTAAAGCCATTCCGATGCTACCGGTTATATCCATATCATACCTCATGAAAAAATGAAAACATATTTACCATCCGATCAGTAATAAAGGCAAACCTATTGCAAGAGCAAATGCTAAATTAAAGGCCTTGACCAAAAGTGCATCTTTTATCGAATAAGAGAACAACGGCAGCATACCATGACCGTCTTGGGATATAGAACTGGTCAACAAAATCGAGAACGGCACGATCCCACTTGCAAACATCATTACAAAGATTATATGTGGTCCGGACTCGGGAATTAACCCGGCAAGCGCACAGATCAGAAATATCCAAATCATATTTGCTTTAACAAATGCCCCAATATCCCAATAATTTAGCCCAATAGTTATTATTAATAATGCGAAAAATGTCCAGAGGAACACACGCCATAAATGTTTTTTAATAATATGTACCCAGATATGTTCCTCAAGGTAATGGTCCGGAACCGTAAGTATGATAAATGTCGAGATACTTAACAATAAAAGCATTGTTACCCTCATCCAATTCCAAGTCTCAGGTCCTAAGTAGCCCAGTCCTAAAGACACGATTATTATAATAAGAAAGATCGAAATTCCATACCTAAACGAAGAAAGTGACGGGAACTTTTTTAAAACGGTAGGTTCGAAACAACGACAAGTTTTTTCATAATGTAAAACTTGCAGATCACATTTTTCACATGGAATTATTCCGATCCGAGATGCAATTTTATCAGAGACCCAGGCGCCAAAGATACCTAATACAAATAGGATACCAAAAAGTATTAACGCTTCTCTAGGAAAGAGTGCTAGCATCACGAACGCCTCGTCACCTGAAGTTGCGATCATTCCGCCAACTATTGCACCGAAAGTCAAAAGCCCATGAACGTAAAACGAGACATTCATGAACGCTCCCAGACAACCCGGTGTGGAGCCCAGAAACGACGCCGTAACATATTGACGACCACGCCCGCCTTTGACTATCTTCTCCATTCTTCCTTTGGTGGAGACGTTTACATAGTCTATGATGAGCATCATCGCAAAGACGAATACTGTTATTGTTATTGAATGGCTAATAACATTCTCCAGCTCAAACATAATATCCAAATCTTCAATATGAAATAAATTTTATTTTAAATTTTCTATTAACCATTTACTTTTTTTCCTCATCTAATGTTGTTACATAAATTGCGAAATCCGGGCATAATAATTCACATAAATGTGAATTTCATATTTGGGTTTTTTTTATTCATTATAATCTAATAGCTTGCGCCAATACTTCATTCCACAGCCTCAAATGGATATTCATGATTCTTTTAATCTTATTGACATTTTTCATGTGAGAATATATTAGAACCCATATCCGTTTTACCCCGCACATGTGCGGGATCTTATTTGTATCTCTAAATTAAAAAAAAGTTAAGTTTACACCAAATATATTCGGCAAAAAAGGGAATCTAAATAGTCGCAAATATATTAAAAAAGGTTTAAGAGAGCCAATTTACAATTTTTTGTGTAGCTTCTATTACCTTTTCGCATTTAATCGATATAAAGTTTTCTGGCAGTTTTTGATCCAGTGGTATAGTCTCACTAGCAGCTAGAGCTTTAGCACCATCGAAATTCACATAAGCAAGTCTTGCAGTAAGTTCTTCAGGTGGACGTTCAAAGGAAATTCCAGGTAAGATTGCTACGCCAGTTTCCTGAAGTAGTCGGTCGCAGAGCGTAGTACTATCTTTAATTCCACGTTTTGATAATTTATCTGCTAAAGGTGAGAAATCAAGATAAAGATAAAATGCCCCGATCGGAGGATGGACTCTTATTCCTGATGAGGATAATATATCTGTACATTTCTGTCCTAGAGCAGCGAGAATGCGCCTAACATGCCAAAGATATCGTTCAAGATGAATTCCACTGCGAAATGCACTAACAGCAGCAAATTGTATCGGTGCGCTAACTGAAGTATAGGTCTCACTACCAATAGAAGCAATCGCATCTAGTAGCCAGTCTAAATTAGAAGGAAAAGTAAAAGTGCCTAGTCTCCAACCACCTGCACCACACCATTTAGATAGACCTGAGCTGATAATAGTTCCTTCTGGATAGAAGCGTGCTATCGAAACATGTTCACCTTTGTGATGTAGCATACCATAAATCTCATCAGAAAAAAGTATAATTTCGTATCGTTTAGCCACTTTAGCTATTTCCTTAAGTTCATTAGCCGTATAACTCCCGCCATCTGGGTTCGATGGGTAATTAAGTACAAGAATTCGTGGTCTATATATATCATGTTCATTTTCACAGAGCTCTGCAAGACATTTAGAAGTAATATGCCATTTATCCTCAAAGTTCGTAGGAATAAGCCGAACCTGCCGTCCTATAATCTGTGCTTGGGGCATATATGATACCCAGCATGGAGTTGGAATAATGATTTCTCCATAAAATGCGAGCTGTAATAGGAACATTAGTTCTTTAGAACCAGGACCAATAAGAACGTATTCCGATCGTGCATCTATATGATCTTTTCTTCTATGAAACTCAGCTACTGCTTCACGCAATTCAGGTAATCCCTGGACAGGTAAATAATCTTTTTCAAATGCATGGAGTTTTAGTGCATTAACAACTTGTGTTGGTACAGGGAATGGTGATTGACCAAGTCCCATATTATATATTTTTCGTCCTTGTTGTTGAAATTCTTTACACTTTTCGTTAATTGCTAAAGTTGCAGATTGACCTAGTCCACGAATATTAAGATTAAGACTTACATGTTTTTGAATTTCCATGATTTAAACTCCTTATTGTAATGGGATTTAAAGGATATTTGATAATAGTAATGACTCAGAAATCTGTGTAATTTGTCCAGAACATATTCGGGTAAAAGAATCAAGTCTATCAAAACGATTATCTTATTAAATAAACACAATGGCTTGTTCTCCTTAATTCCACTATATATTAGTAACCCATTTATATCATTAATCTCTTTTCATCCCTACCGCAGTAAGCTGCAGAGTATGTATATAAAGTAAAGAATCTAATCCAGATGAATTAATCATAATAATGATAAACCTTGGAAGCGACGGGACATGGTGTCAATTAATTTGATCTTATATGTTGGAATTGCTTTAATTCTAGGTTATTATTTAGGTAAAATAACAAATTGGCTCAAACTTACTGAGATTGTAGGATATATAATTGCTGGAATCATATTGGGACCAATAATTTATATAATTACTTCAAATATTAACTATTTCTTTTATATCAACATATTTTTTCATCAATCCTTTTAACATTTCTATTTTTCTAGCATCATTTTTTGTCAATAACGGCACCATATCATCGATTTGTTTTGCTGTTTGGAATGTATCTGAGGGAACTAAAAGTAATGGAATATTATGATCATGTACTTTTGATATTATATTTGGTGGTGGCATGATATTATTTGTTAAAACAATACAAGTTGTATTACTATCCAATGCACTAATTATGATATCACTACGATCACCACTTGTTATTATGAGTCTATTTTCTTTTTTAAATCGTGGATCTTTAAGAGCTTGATTTGCTGACATTGCACCCACAAAAATATTCTTCACAACTTTATTTAATTGGTCTTCACCGGCAATTACTTTGGCAAATAATTGATCTGATAAATATTCAACTGAAAAATGCGTTAGTTCATCTCGAAATGGAATAATTCCAAGTACATTAATACCAATTTTATTAATATCATCCCAAAAAGTATTTTTAAAGTCATTGATATCAGGTACTTGATTTATAATCACTCCACCAAAGTTAATATCTTTTACATCCACATATTTCTTTAAAAATGATATATCATCGAATATAGCATCCGCAATACCGCGAATTACGATAACTAATTTGCCCTTAACATTTTTTGCCAAAGAAATTGGATCTAAATGTATAGAATTGCCATATGCGAGGTTCTTCCCACCTTCAATAAACAATAAATCTTTATTCTTACCTATGTGGGATACTCTATCACGAAGATTCTTATTTAGACTAGCTTCATCATACATATATCTAAGTTTAGCATGCTCGAAACCAAGACTCATGTCCTGTGGTTTCTCTTTTAAATTTAATATATTGGTTAACAATATTGAATCGTAATCCCATAATTGTTTCTTACGATATACCAGTCTATCTCCAAAGGGTTTCATATACCCAATATTTTTTTCAATAACTTTAGCCAGTCCTAAAATAATGCTAGTTTTTCCAGCGCTTTTTCGGATGGAACCCATAATTAATTTTTCCATTATTATCACCAAACTTTATTCATCGTTTATCATATTATTCTTTTGATAAGAGTATCCTAGCATCCACCGCTTTTACACCTTTATTTTCTTCATATACAACAAGAGGATTGACCTCAATATCGGAGATGCTATCACATTCCAGAATTACTTTACTTAATCTAATTATTGTGTCAATAATACTATTGATATCTTTTCTACCTTCACCTCTAACGCCTAATAAAAGTGGATATGATTTTATTTCTTTTATCATAGACATTGCTTCTCTTTTTGTAATGGGAACTGCACGGAACGATACATCCTTCATTACTTCTACATATATACCTCCAAGACCGAACATAACGATAGGTCCAAATGATTTATCTCGTCGAGCACCGACGATCGTCTCGGTACCCTTTGGAATCATCTCCGCGATTTCAACACCAGTTATTTTTACATCTGGTTTGTATCTCCTACAATTATGCATAATAGCCTGATAAGCATCTAATACTTCATTTTCATTCTCAAGATCTAATGCAACACCGCCAGCATCACTCTTATGAATTATATCTTTGGATACAATTTTCATGACTACGGGGTAACCAATTTTATTTGCATACTTTACAGCTTCATTTATATTTCGCGAAATATAGCTTTGTGGCATTTGCATCTCTGTAGCTTTCATTACAGCAGAAGCTTCATGTGATAAAAGGAATTGTCTATTCTCCTTCAGAACATTTTTGACTATATCATTAATTACTTTAATGTCAATATTAACCTCATCGGAATTTTTTTCAATAATTTCCTGGGATTTCAAGTTATGGTAGTTGAAATACATAGCTCCAAAACATGATACGGCACTATATACATCTGAAAATATTGGTATACCTTGGTGCCTAAGATCAGAAATAGATTTTTCAATTCCTATGCCACCAAGAAATGAAAATATCATTGGCTTTGTAGATTTATTTTTTGAATAAATCTTATCAATTAATTTTGGAAACTTTTCAACTTCAAAACCAGCAGTTTCGCAACCTAAACAGATTATTGAGTGAATATCTCTTTTTTTAATTGCAATATTTAGAGCGTTTTCATAATCTGAAAGTGTTGCTGGACCTGTAAGATCTATAGGATTTTTTAAAGAACCAAATTCAGGAACAACATTTGAAAAAGATTTTTTCAAGATATTTATATCATCGTATAAATTCACACCATATTTTTCACATGCATCAGCAGCCATGACACCAATGCCTCCGCCATTCGTTATTATTATCGCATTTTCACCTCTTGGTGTGGGTGTATTTGATAAGAATTTACACCAAATAAGCGCTTCTTCTATACTCTCCGCTCGTAAAACTCCGCACTGTTCCATTATATCAGAAAAAATCTCATCGGCGCCAGCAAGAGAACCTGTATGAGATGCTGCTGCCAACGCACCACGCTTTGAACTACCAGATTTAATAACTATTACTGGTTTTTTGACTGTTGTCTTTTTTAAAACACTTACAAGTTTATCGCCATGTTTTATTCCTTCAATATACATTAAAATTACTTTTGTTTCTTTATGTAAAATCAAATATTCCAAAAGATCAGCTTCATCAATATCGGATTTGTTGCCAACTGATATTACTGTTGAGAGGCCAATATTCTCACTCTTTGTTTTACCAAACATGGCAACCCCAATTGCGCCACTCTGGGTAATAAGAGCTACATTACCAGATATTACTTCACTGGGTCCAAACGATGCATTAATGGGTGCCATTGAAGAATAAATACCAAAAATATTGGGACCAAGAACTTGCATTCCATGTATATGTGCATAGTTTACAATTTTACGTTCTTCTTCAATATTGCCAATTTCTGAAAAACCTGATGTAATTATTATTAGAAATTTCACATTTTTTTCTGCGCAAGTTTTTACTGCTTCAAAAGTATATTTTGCAGGTATTGCGATGCATGCTAAATCAACATTACCATTTATTTCTCGCATCGATTTATAAATCTTAAAACCAAGAACTTTTCCTCCCTTTGGATTTATTGGGTACACCTTGCCAGGGTATTTACTACATTTTATATTTTCAACTATTTGATACCCGATTTTATTTTTGGATTGTGAGGCCCCTATAATAGCAACCGATCGAGGCTTGAACAAATATTTGATATTAGGTTTATTATTCACCATTATTTCTCCTTGAATATTATTTTTAGTTCATATACATCTTCATTTCCTCGTCTCTCAATATCAAAGCCCATTTTCTCAAATAAATGTAACATTGGTTTATTTTCTATCAATACCTCAGCAGTGAAACCTAAAAGTCCCTGTCGACGAGCTAATAAGGTTAAATAAGATAATAATTCAGTACCTATACCTTTATTTTGATAGTCATCTTTAACTACAAATGCAATCTCAGCCGTATGGGAAGTTTCACTTACACCATATTGACCTACCCCAACGATTTCTTCGGTTTCTTTATGTAGGATAACGGCGAGAATTAATATTTCTTTAGTATAATCTATAATTGCAAAATTCTGTAAACGTTCGTGTGGCATATCCAAACGTACAGAAATAAATCTACGATAGAGGCTATTATCTGATAAAGAATAGAAAAATTCTTTAAGTAATGGTTCATCACTTATTTTCACAGGACGTAAAAATATTTCTAAACCAATTTTTGTCGTTCTATATGTTTCTAATCTTTCTGGGTATTCTCCACTTTTACCTGAGATAAATGCTTGATCCTTATATATTAGATTTGATTTTTTAGCTTCTTGAATGAGTTTGGGTCTAAATTTTGGATGTGCTATCGATATTAATTCCATTGCACGTTCGCGAATATTTTTACCATGCAAATATGCTATACCATATTCGGTAACAACATAGTGGATGTCTCCCCGATTTAGGGTTACACCAGCTCCTTCCTTGAGAAAAGGTACAATTCTTGAAACCTTACCATTTTTTGCAGTAGATTGTAAAGTGAGAATTGTTTTACCTCTTCGTGCAAGTACTGCTCCTCTCATAAAATCCGCTTGACCACCAATACCGCTATAAAAAGTCTTTCCAATAGATTCGGCAGTAGCCTGACCAGTAAGATCTATTTCCAAGGCGCTATTTATTGCAGTCATATTATCGTGCTGTGCAATCACAAGTGGATTATTTGTATAGTCAATGGTTTTGAATTCAATAGCAGGATTATCATGTATATATTCATATGTCTTTTTTGTACCCATGCAAAAGGTTGCTATTGTTTTTCCTACGTTAATTTTTTTATTAGTATTATCAACAATACCTTTTCTAATTAAATCAATAACACCATCACCGAGCAGTTCGGTATGAATTCCAATATGTTTTTTATTTTGAAGATTTGAAAGTATTGCATTAGGCAAACTTCCATAGCCAACTTGAATTGTATCTCCATCCTCAATTATTCGAGCAACATATTTTCCAATATATTGAACAATTTTTGAGGGAGCTTTAGGGTCATATTCTAATAAAGCTTCGTCGTGAGGCACAATAAAATTGATATCATCCGCATGAATAAATCCATCACCATGCACTCTTGGCATATTGGAATTTACTTGAGCTATTACTACTAAAGCATTCTCAACTGCTGCTTTGGTAATATCAACACTTATTCCTAAACTCATATAACCATTATTATCTGGTAAGGAGGTTTGAATTAAAGCTACATCTACAGGTACAATTTTACGATTGATTAAATCTGGTAGTTGCGATAAAAAAATTGGTGTATAATCTGCTAATCCTTCATTTATTGCATTTCTGGTATTATTGCCTATAAAAAAGGAATTATGTCTAAAATTATATTCGAATTTCTGGTCTGTATAAGGTGCTACACCCAAAGTCCATACATGAAATACTTCTGCATCAAAAATTGCTTTTGGATGTATTTTTACATAATCTATTAACGCATTAACTAGATATTGCGGTTCACCACAACCCGTACTAATGAAGATTCTGTCACCGCGGTGGATGTGTTTGAAGACTTCGTGTTCTGGTGTAAGTTTTTTGGGATATTTCTTTTTTAATTCAATTAGCTCTTTATTATTTTTTAATATCATTCCACCAATCCTTTGAAATTACGAGGTAGTAATAACTTGCGATTAATATATTTCTATATGAAATTAACTAAAAAATCATTTAATTTATCGCGAATATGTTCGGGTCATAGTTAGAAATACATTATCACTATTCTAATTGATCCTATAAATCTGTTGTGAAAATTTTTATTACTTTATATCTTTTAAAGCTTCTTTTATTGAGAGGTCTGAAACTTCCTTATATTTCATCTCTTTGGATTCCAGTGCACCTATCATATTCTCTCCAAATTTCCCACTAATGACTAATTCTACTTTTTCATCTGATAGTACCTCAACAACACCAAATCCTGCTCCGCCGCCACCAAACCTGAATGGGTTCTTTAATGTCTTGATCAATTTACCATTTTCAAAGATCAAATAATACGGCGCTCGACCACTGGAGCCACTTACCATGGAATCGATATCTTTACCATTCGAAGATATTGCAACTTTCATAGAAAACCTCCTCCTTCTAATTTTTCAAATATTATACCCTGTATAACTGACATAATAATCATAACTATTGTAAGAATAATCGTAAATGTCAAACCAAAATATAATATTATCATTGGAATTAAAGGTAATTTAACGGCTCGGTTATACAAAAATGTGGCAATAAACCCGTAGTTAACACCTTTCTTTTTCAGTTCTTTAAGCATTGGGTACCACATATAAATTGGCCCCGTTGAAATAATTCCACCAATAATAGCAATAAACCACCTTTTGAGCCCAGAAGATTTGCCCAGATGTTTATTCACTGCCTTGGGTGTTATATAATAATTAACCACTATCATTAAAACGAGAACTAAAATAAATATGGGTATCACATTTATTAATATCGTAAAAGCAAATTTCAAAGAAGGTAGAATTACATCTATCTTAAAAATACCTGTAATGAAATAGAGGATAACCACAATTAATAGAAAGTACCACGCTACATAACTTTGTTCACTTTCTTTCATAACAGACCCACTATAAATACGGTTATTATCGCAACAAATATTGAAAATATGAAACTCAGAACATTTCTTGAAATCGCAAACTTTTTTCCAAGCAATATGGACTCAGCCGGTAATTGCACCAACCCAACCGTGATCCAAGCAACCATAAATGAAGTAACTGCAACTAAACTTACACCCTGTTTTAATAATTCACCGCCAATAACATAACTTGTAATGGGATTTCCCGCAAGTATGCTGCCTAGTCCACTTCCAATTATTGAATCTAACAAAATATTGTTACTGAATACGACATGATAACTGGACTTTGGAATTAATGTACTGATCAGACCAATAAGTAAAATGACCCCAAGCAGCACGGGTAGACTACTATACATGCTCTTAGCTGATTTCAATATTGCAACCTTTAATTTTTCGTCCATTTAATTCAACCATCAGGTTTATAGGTACTAGTGTTAAATGTTAATAAAGATTATATCTCCTACTTTAACCCCATCCCCAATTTCTCTAGCCACCAGCTCGCATTTCACCATCAATAGTTTGAAAAGGTTCGGTTCAGCACCCAATCCTTCATAGTTACCCTGACCCTTTGCTATGATCATATCCGCGGATTCATAATGTTCAATAAATTCTGAAGAACAGGATTCGAGCACCACACCGGGTGTTTGGGCGCCTGTGGTTATGAGTTTAGCATACCTATCTAAGCCTATGTCATGCGCGTCTTCTAATGTAGCGTCATTGATGATCGGTCCGGGCTTTACAGCGAATGTTATCTCCAGATCATTATTGATCAATTCTTCCACCAGGAGCATGTCAAAGACTATTTCACCTGCGTTGTCGCCAATATAGAGTAATTTATTAGCCTCCGATAAATAATTTTTGAACTTATCATATGCATTGATCGTAAAATCTGTTGTCAAAACTTTTTGAATGGTGCTTTCCACATCGAATCTAACGGCTGCGCCATAATCTATTACATTACCGGCAATAGCTAATTTTATCGCAGTTAATAATCTATCATCCGAATTATCGAGCAATTTCTTTAGCTTGGGATATAACCCCAAAGCAAACTTGTTCTGGCTTTGTTTGATCTTTTTATACGGGTCGGGTGAGCCGGTGGACTCTCTGATGATCTTGTGGACATGGTAAGATATCTCTGGTGGCGAGCTCGTTAGCTCAACACTCATCAGATGGTTCATTATCTTTTTAATGACCTGTAATTGTACGCGGTCATCATCCGTGACCATCCGAGCAGCTTCCAGACCCTGACGAATAAAACATGGAATACAATCTAAATAAGTTTTCATCTGATAATCCCTATGGTATTAAATGGAAATAAATTGACTTATGTTATTCTACTATAATCAATAATGCAAAAAAAAATTAAAAAAAAAAAGGGGAAAATGAATTCCCCTATCATTTCTCTTGTTTGTCTTTACCTTTCACGAGTCCTTTAAGTCGGTCCTTTACTGCTTTTAATTCATTTTCAAGTGACTCTACAACCTTTTCAAGATATTTTTTCTCTTGTTCCGGGTCAGGCTCGGGCATGGTGTACGGTTCGGGGCCGTAGTATGGGTCGTAACCCGGTTCGGGGCCGTAATCTGGGTCTGGTTCACCGAACCACCTGCCGCGGCCGAAACCGCGACCTCTACCGAAGCCACGACCGAAGCCGCCACCGCGACCTCTACCGAAGCCACGACCAAACCCGCGACCGAAACCGCGACCTCTGCCGAAGCCAGGGACATACGAATTCATATATCCCGGCCTATCGTAACCTGCACAATAGCCTGCGCCACGACCGGTCATTGGGCCGCGACCACGGGGGCCTGTTCTATCTCCATATGGCATTTATTTCACCTCCTTTGATATTTATTGAACATTGAATGCTGGGGTAAAATCCCAATACTACCAAGAAAATCCAAAATCCCAATAAAACCAAATTTTGGATTTTGATTTTTGGGTTTTCTTTGAGTTTTGATTTTTGGATTTGAGATTTGACATTCAGCATATTATTTCCTAAATATAGTAACTCAACAGCTCAAGTATCTCCATTTCTTTTTTATCTTCTCGTGCCCCTCAACACATAGCTGCCGCCTTCGATCCGTATGGCCCAACCGTTGATGAGCGCTTCTGCAACCTTCTTCCGTGCGCTTTTGAGATCGTTCCAGAGCGTTTTACGTGATACGCCCATCTCCAAGGCGGCTTCCTCCTGGTACATGCCTTCGAAGTCCACCAGGCGTAACGCTTCCAGTTCTTCAAGAGTTAACACCACGGTTTGTTGTTCATTGAGCGGCACACCGGACGGTTGGAAGCTTGCGATTGGCGGCATTGCCGAAATCCAGCGTTGGCCGCGGCATCTTCCACGACCTCTGCCTCTTCCTTGGCCATTTCCATTTCCATGTCGGGGCATGATAGTATATATATGCGAACTATTATTTATAGGTTGCGCCCATATGCGAGGTTGTATTTATAGCTTCCTGTTGATGTCCTGCACAAATCTCAAAAATCATTTTCATTCAAAATACAATCGTACAAAACAAATTTATTCGTATCTAATCCTCTCTTGTAACCTTTGAAATAAATATACTGCCATCTTTGAAAAATACCCATCTAATTTTATGCCCATTTTTGAGTTTCAATTTATCAACAATAACTTTTGGTACAGTAGTACGCCTACGAGTGCCTCTTATAGTAAGCGAAGTTTCTGAGATATACTCAACATCATTTAGATCCACTTTCATAAACGTCACCAGTTATCCATAACGACATATATATATATTAAAGTTTGGTTTTAAGCCAATATAATTATATTAGAAAAAACATTGAAGACTTGCTATAAGCGTTATCGAGATAAACAGAGCGATTATCGGAGCGATAAACCAGACAATTACAATCTTTCCTACCGTCCTTTTATCTACTCCTTTTCTACCATTAGTTACAAATCCGATCCCAATTATTGCGATTGTATTTAACTGGACAAGAGATTGGGGAATACCAATAGTCGAAGCAAATATTAATAGAGAGCCAGTTACAATACAAACCAGAGACGCGCTAATAAGATCCAGCTCGGTTATTTCCTTTCCTGTAGTTTTAAGAACTCTCTCGCCCAAAATAAAGCTTCCTATTCCGAACAAAGGCGCTAATAATAGTATCCCGAGCATATTTTCTATCATTCCTGCACCGACCAAGGGCGCTAGTGCATTTGCTACATTGTTTGCACCTATGCTAAATGCTACATAACAGCAAGAACTAACAACAAAATATCTCAGAAGGATTTTGCGGTTTTTCAGTTTAACAGATAACCATTTATAAGCATATTTTCCTAATAAATAGGCAAATATGAAAGACATTGATGGTAAAATGAGCCACATAGGGATCATGATCATAAATGTTTGAGCATTTAAATTCCAGTAAAAGATTCCGATGCCTACCACCGCTAAAACTGTAACCTGGCTGGTCGACTGTGGAACTCTAAGAATATTCGCAATTATGAGGCTTATACACGCTGCAAGAAGGATGATGAGCGCTACCTCAGCAGTAATCATTTCTTTTGGAATTATTCCTTTACTAATGGTTTTTACCACTCTACTACCCAATGCCATTGCCCCAATAATAACGAATATACCGAATAATAATGCAATCTTTTTATGGCTGAGAATCGACGAGCCATAAACCGATGCGAAGGCAGGTGCGGTCCCACTACAGCCCATATTCATCGCAAATAACATTGCGAGAAGTAAAGATAATATTAATAATAACGATATCACATTATCAACCTATTTTATTTTTGACGTCTATTGGAATTTCAACGCTACCTGTCGATCTCATCCAAAGGAAAATGTAAACTTCATTAATTTTCTGGCGAAAATTATCTCGAGCTAAGAATTCTTATAATAAATAACGCTAAGTAAAGAATTCTTACCCAGGTAAAAGTAAAAAGCTAAAAGTGATCAGAACTTTTAAGATTTTACTTTTCAAATTTAACTTTAAAAAATTGCCTCGATCATTATTCTTTTTGCGAAGCAATTTTTTTTATGATCTACTATATCTAAATTTAATTCCGGATCTATCATTAAATGCAGTAGGTAATAGAGCTATTTAACATTGGTCTCAACCCAAATTGACTTGGCTTCAATATGGTTTATTGTCAAGTGTGTTTAGCTTCAATTCATATTGATGTCATTATCAAATGTATTGAGGTCGCCAGTATATGAAGAAAAAAAGCAATTACTCGACATGTCTCGCCATGAATACAACTAGATCCTCTATTGGTATTTCCATTCTCACCCTATCCTGGTCTGGTCTACCGGGGCTCTTAAGTGCACAATTAAAATGGATCTGGCATTTTGGGCAAGCGGTGATTAGTTTGTCTGAACCCGTAGCTTTAGCCTCTTCAAGTCTTTCTTTTTGAAGCAGCTCATTGGATTTACTACAGTTAAGGAATAAGCTCTGACCACAACAGTTTCCCTTGTCTTTAATATGTTCCATCTCATTGATCTTAACTCCACCCACGGACTTTAGAAGATCTCTTGGCGTGTTGTATATACCCAGGTACTTACCCAATCGGCACGGGTCGTGGAACGTTATCGTCTCGGCTCCGTCTCTGAAGGTAAGTTTTTTATCGTCTATTAAATCAAGAAGATATTCACTTATATGGAAATATTCTAAATCTTGTTCTCCATAGAACCTTTTGTAATCATTTTCAAAGGTCATCAACCCCTCAGGGCACAGAAATACAACAGTCTTCGCACCAGTTTCTTTGATAGCTTTCAGATTATTCTTTCCTAATTCTTTTCCTTTTGCCTCGTCTCCACTCCATATTTGATCGTGACCACAACATACCTCTTTTGGAGATACAACCGGAACCACTCCTCCTCGGTTCAATAATTTGACTGCCGCTTGAGCAATATTTGCCATTCCTAGATCTAATTCCCTATATACCGTATCCATCAAGGATAGGCACCCTGTAAAGAGATACACATCTCCTTTTTCTGCAATCTTAAGATCATCCGTTACCCAATCGGATTTGCAATTATTTTCTGATAGTGCTTTCAAATTTGCTGACCGCATAAGTAATCCATCCTGGCAACGCCGAGGTTCAATTCCACCAGCACAAGCTACATTACGTAAACGTCTAACGAAATCAGAGAAGAATACTTCATAGGGACACATTCTCGAGCATATCTCGCAGGTCAGGCATTTCCAGAGATCGTCATTCGCCTCTGTCCCTATATTGATCCCCTCGCCCTCCTGCGCTTTGACCACGAGCAGCCGAGGAGCAAAAGAGGGATCGATCTTCGCCATCGGACATACACTTGTACATTTGCCGCATTCCACACAATCATAAACTCCAGTCGCATCTATAATTTCGTTTATGCTTTCCAGTTTATCTGCGGTGTGGTCGGTCTCCACACGTTTTATTGGTCCCAAAGTGCGAAGCTCCTTCACAAATTCGGTCATTAATTCTGAGAAATGCTTTCCCTCCGACGCGCTCACCCATTCCAATCGAAATCTTTTTTTGTCTATTCCGATCTTACCCAATAATTCAAAAAGGATGTTTGCCCTTCTCTCAGTATACTCGTTGCCTGATACGTAATGACAATCTCCAGGATGACAGCCTGTGACCATCACACCGTCAATGCCACCCTCAAAACATCTGAGAACCAGACTAGGTTCTATTCTACCAGAACAGTTCACTCGTATTAACCTAACATTAGACGGGTACTGGAATCTTGAAATACCAGCCAAATCCGCACCAGCATAAGAACACCAATTACAACAAAATACGATTATGCGTGGGTCGAATTCATTTCCCCTGGCTTGAGTATCAGTGTCCATCTCAACGACCTCTTCAGTATTGGCTCTTGTCACTACCGCTTCAGACATTGATGGATTCCCCCTTACGATCAATATTAATAAGTGTGTTGATCATCGCATTCAAGTGCTTGCTATGGAAGCAATTCATATGTATGGAATGGGTCCAGCATGTAGCACAGCATGTCCCACAGCCCTGGCATAATATATCGTTTACCTTCACATGACGACCGTTTTCATCCTCTACCATCTCTAACGCATCATTTGGACAAACATCAATGCACCGACCACATCCCCTGCAGGTCTCAGCATCAACGCTTGCCATTGGATGTAGAGTTATATACTCTTTACCAAGTTGGATAGCTGCTCTGGAAGCAGCGCCTTGACCCTGCGCGATACATTTCGAAACCAATGCAGGCTCACGGCAACAGCCGCATAAATATATGCCTTTTTTTTGGCTATCCATAGGATATATTTTAGGATTTTTTTCCAGGAGAAATTTGTCTGAATCTAATGGAATCTTCAAAACTTTAGATATTTCAATAGTTCCCTCATGGGATACCATAGGTGTAGTTAGAATTAATAAATCAGGTGAAAAAGAAATTACTTCCACTGCTTTCCCAAAGGTTCCAGATACTGTTAGATCGATACCTTCTAGTTTGACTTCAGGTTTTTTATTTAACTGATAATAATGGAATTGTATACCAGCATCCCACGCTTTATTATAGAACTGTTCCCCTAACAGACCTGCAACGAAGATATCCCTGTGTAGAATTGAAATTTTAACATTGGGGAACATTTCTTTAATTTTTAATGCATTTTTTATTGCAGTTACACAACAGATCTTTGAACAATATGGGACATCTTCACCTCGGGCGCCCACGCACTGAATAAACACCACTTCTTTTGGTTCCAGGAATTCTTCGTTTTTAAAACGCTTCTCCAGCTCTATTTCGGTCAAGATCCTCGGATCATCACCATAATGATAATGCCCTACAGGTTTTGCCTCAACCGCACCAGTTGCTAATATTATTGCACCAACAGTGCGTTCTAAAGGTATATCCTTATTAACTTCTTCATTTTCAGGTTTTTCATCGATCCGCTTAAGTTTAACTTTGAATCTACCTACGCTACCCTCGACAAAAAATAGTGTAGTGGAAGTCATAACTTCTATTCCTTTCTCATTTTTTAGGGAATCAATAAGTGAACACAATACATCAGCACTTTTCATACCAGTTGGGAAAAGTGTATCTGTGTATCGTAAAAGACCACCAAGCTCGGACTCTTTCTCGACGAGGAGTACCTGATGTCCTTGACGTGCGGCGCTTATTGCAGCGGTGATGCCTGATACACCACCGCCTACCACTAAAAGTTTCGATGAAACGGCAATAGATGAGGCATACTGTGGCTCAAGAAATTTAGCTTTGGCGATTCCCATGAGCATTAGCTCTTTTGCTTTTCGCATCGCGCCCTCTTTATCATTAAGGTGAACCCAACTGCACTGTTCTCTTAGGTTAACCATTTCAAGAAGGTAAGGGTTAAGACCTGCGTCTTGACATATAAAGGAGAACTGTTTCTCTTGGTTACGCGGTGTACATGCCCCCACCACCACACGATCTAGGTTGAACTTTTTAATAGCATCGCGTATGGCTGCTAAACCTTCATTGGAACAAAGATACTTACCATATTCTACCCATTCGATATCCGGAAGTGGTTTCAGCTCCTCGGCTAACTGTAGAACATCAATGGTGCGTCCAATATTCGTCCCGCATTGACATATAAAAACACCGATGCGCCTGCCGTTCATACCACCACCTCATCTTTTTCCAATTCTTTTTCCAATCCTTTTTTCATTTGATTCATGATCTCCAGTGCTTTTGCAGATGCACTTGAGGCATCCATAATTGAGGCTGTAATATCTTTTGGTCTAAGACAGCAACCTGCCAGAAATATCCCCTCACGTGTGCTTGAGGTCGGCTCAAGCAACGGGTCTTTGGATTGAAAGAATCCCCAATCGTCGAGTTTTATCCCGAGCTTGGCTGCCAGTCCCACAGTACCCGCGGGTGGAATAAGTGCTGTAGAAAGAACCACGAGGTCAAATTTATCTTTTTTTCTTTCTTCCCCACCCGTTTCATCAAAAACTACGCTTATTCGTCCATCATCGCTCCTCTCAATTCTCTCAACAGTTGCCCGATGGTAATCTACACCATAATCGGTTTTACTTCTCTCCACATAATGTTCGAAATTTTTTCCAAAGGTGCGGAAATCACGGTAGAAAATGGTGGTACTTATGTTTGGATAGCTCTCACGGATCAGTATTGCCTGTTTTGTTGCATGTGAGCAGCAAATTCCGCTGCAGTACTCATGGACCTCCCCCCTGGAACCCACACAGAGGAGGAATGCAATATCTTTAATTTCATCTATTTTACCGTATGGTCCGGTGAGCATTAGTTGCCCTTCAGTGGGACCAGTTGGACATAACAATCTTTCAAGTTCAAACGCCGTTAAAACCCCTGGGATCTTTCCGTACTTGTACTTTTTCAGTTCAAAGGGCCTATATACATCAGCACCAATGGCTACTACGATGGTTTGAACATTGATTTTTAAGAATTGATCCATCTGGGTGAAATCCACAGCATCGCGCGGGCATTTTTTTTTGCATGCACCACATTTACCTTCGCTAAGGTGCTTACAATGGTCAGGGTCGATCACCGCAACCCGTGGGACTGCTTGTGCGTAAGGTATGTAAATTGCTTTTCTATCACATAACTCATCATTGATGGGATCGGGAACCGTTGTAGGACAATGCTCTATACATATCCCACATCCTGTACATTTCTTTTCATCGATATATCTTGCCTTTTTTAGCAGAGTAACCTCAAAATTACCTTCCGAACCACTAACACTTTCTACCTCAGATAAAGTATGAAGCTCAATATTATCTCGATTCATGCACTCAGACATTTTTGGGGCAAGCAGACATATGGAGCAGTCGTTTGTTGGGAATGTTTTATCAAGAAGCGCCATTTTGCCGCCAATTGAAGCTTCTCGTTCCACTAAATGTACATTAACACCGTTTTTTGCCAGATCTAAGGCTACCCTTATCCCAGTGATACCGCTACCAATAACTAATGTATTCATATTCTCAGCATGTTCCATGTAATTAAATATTAATTATTCTCCAATTGTTAATATTTGTTTATTCACAGATATATTTAATGTCATGTTACATATATATACTTTAATAACCATGAAATGTAACGCTTCATGAAGAAACACCAAGGAACCATTCTATATGTTACAACACTTCAAAGCTTTTTTTAACATTATATCTGAAACTTCCTTATTTTTTATCCATTTGGATTTCAGGGCACCTATCATATTCTGTCCGAATTTTCCACTTATAACTATCTCAACGCCCTCATCTAACACTACTTTGTTAGTTGAAAGATTTTAATGAATTGTGGATGGAGAATTGTGAATGGTGAATTAGGGTAGAGTAGGGCAGTGGGCTTACGTCCACCACCCCCTCATCAAACCGTACATGTGGTTTTCCCCCATACGGCTTTCCGATAACCTTCTTTCTTGCGCTTTCAATTCGTATGACCAATACCTAATGTTCCCTGTCAATA
>JAEHCK010000256.1 GCA_020696345.1 Thermoplasmata archaeon
ATATGTCGTATGGCATTCCTATTTGTGACTTGAATTGTGATGAATGTCAACTGTGCAACCCAGAGGGTTTCATCGGTAGATCATACATGTCTCCGACCACTGGACTTACGTATGAGGAAGACTTCGCAAAAAAGAAATTTGATCGGTTTTAGTTTACAATGTTCACCAAAGTTGGTATAATAAACTAACTTCAAACAAGAAAGGAAAAAATATATATGTGAGGTAATGATTTTTGAAGAAACTGTTAGTAACTGACAGTCATCTCGGAATCGGAAAATCTTCTGACCTGTACCACGATGTTATTTGGACCCTGTTCAAAGAGATTTCCGAAGTATGTTTAACACAAGATATCAAAACTGTTATTCATCTTGGTGACTTTTTTCACGACCGGAAAGTATTAAACACAAAATCACAAAACATAGCCCATCTGATTGAAGACCTGTTTCGAGACGTTGCCAAGATGTATTTGGTACTTGGAAACCATGACGTTTATTATAAGGACAGGTTGACACCTACCGCTGCAGAATTATTCAATTACCCTGACAGTAGTATCATACCAGTGGACACGATTCTTCCCATTGACGATGACATTGTACTATGCCCGTGGGGTCTTACTCCTCGTGGTTTGAGCGGCTATCTAATGGGACATTTTGAACTCACAGGTTTCAAGATGAATAGTTCATATATATGTGAACGGGGTCAACACCCAGATGACATTCATGATCAGAACGGTTGGAAACACGTATATTCTGGTCATTTTCACACGCCATCGACACAAAAGATACGAGGTATCGACTTCACATATCTTGGCTCACCATACCAACAAACATTTCATGACCTCAACAGCCCACGTGGGTACTACATTTGGGAAGACGGTGACATGGAATTCATTGAATTTAAATATGCTCCTCAGTTCATGGTACAAAACGCTGAAGACATAAATACAAAGACAATAAAGAATAATATAATCAGACTTGTATTCAACGTAGACCACGGCAGTGTTAAGAATCAAAAGATCATTGATGAAGTTATGTCGTTTGGTCCTAATAAAGTACAAATTGATTTTTCAAATGTGAAAATCGAGGGAAGTGAAAACCAACGGGAAGATGACATTGATGCCAGTCTCTTAGATCATAATGAGATCATCACAGAATACATAGACAAGACACCTCTCCCTGAATATATTAAAAAGAGTATGTTACGAACAATGATAGAAAAACTTAGGGAGGATATATGAGTGTAGAAGAATACGGATCATTCAGCGGAGAATTTCTCTCCACCGGCAGTGGAATGTGGACGACTACCACAGATTCAACAGCAATTGATCCCCACAATCACACAGTTTATATGGACGATTATTCTAAAGTAAAACCGGCGGATCAATGGTATGTATATGGTGACGGTGGAAATGAGAGAACTACAGAATTGATTGGAATAATTTCAGCATTATGGAAAACATTGAAACCATACATTGCCCGCCATAATTCAGATGACGCCATCGAAATCGATGACATGGTGAATGCTGTCAAAGCTAAGAATGGTCACGGTATACATTACGGTACTTCATCGGAAGAGGAGAAACCGGAACATTTAAAAGATTTAGAAGACCTATTTGAAATATAAGGAGAAAATATGAATAGATACGAACCTGTTACAGATGACGTTTTAACTGTACTAAAATCTGTACGAGAAAATCATTTCCCTGAACTACAGGGCGCCGAGATTCTTTGTGTTTTTGATACAAAGAAAAAGGTAACAAAAGGTAAATTAGAACTTGCGTCAATTGCGGCCGTTGATGAGATGAAAAAATTTCTGACAATGGATGACGCCTTGAATGGTGAAGGTTACGATTATATCATCAGAATTGATAAATTAGCCTGGCACTATGGTACAACTGAAAACAGAGTAAGACTTCTCAGACACGAATTACGCCACACCAATGTATTAAGTGAAACGTTGAAACCGTGGAAACTCAGAGGACATACCATCGAAGATTTCCAATCTGAAATTAGATTGAATTCGGAGAATGTCCAGTGGGCGATGGACTTAGCCATCATGACCTTGGCAGCTCACGAACAAAACGAGGGTTCTGATAGTTAATGAGACTCGAATTTCTGGGTGTCAGACTCCAAAACTTTTTATCATACGGTGACAAATTAAACGAGATACCATTTCATGAGGGTGTCAATGTCGTATTGGGTAAAGACTTGTCCACTGGGCGTTCCAATGGTGCAGGTAAAAGTTCATTTTTGGAGTCTGTACCTTACGCCTTATTTGGTCAGACACATAAAGACATCAAAAAGGAACAGCTCATAAACTGGAAAAGTCGTAAAGATTTAATGGTCAGTTTGGACTTTAGGAAAGGTCCTGACAACTATGTGATTAATAGAGGTATCAAACCAGACACCTTTGAAATCTGGCAAAACGGTGATCTTATACCCAGACCACCACATGTCAGAGACTACCAAC
>JAEHCK010000163.1 GCA_020696345.1 Thermoplasmata archaeon
ATGGTGGCCATCCTGCATCTTCTGAACAATACGAAACGCCCTCGACTGTGCCAAACCTATAGCCGATTTGGTTAACTCGGGATGCAAAACCAATTTCACCTAAAGTCACACCGTCTAACTCTTGGTCAGCTGCCATTGAATCAGTAAAATGTCCAAATGTATTTTCTAATTTTTCAAGGCATTCCCGGGTGCAGAAATAAAATCCGCCTCTTGTATGTTTCATTATTTTCCGATATCTTGCTTTCTTCTCGTTAAGTACTTCATCACCACCGGACCGCCATATTCGACTGGTATAAAAATGATCAGCAACTCTTTGTATTTCACGGGCCGGCGGCATACCAAGATAACCCTTTTCTTTAATATTATCCGTACATTTTTCCCACCACCCAGGCATTAAAAAACAATCAACTTCCATAGTGGCGAAATAATTACATTTAATATATTTATATCGGCTCCAAACATCGAAAAATCCACCCCATTGATAACCGTAATTTGGTCTTTGAAAAATTGTAATATTCTTCCATTGACTACCGAGTTTTGTACCATCTTTGTCTTGTAACCATTTTATTTCCTGTACAAAATCTTGACTGATGAAACCATTCACGGAGATCACGAGTTCACCGTTTACTGGACGTTTCGAATTATACTTTTCCAATAATTCCATAGTTTTTACTAAACAATCTAATTCAGCTGGCCGGTTTCTGACACGTTCACGGCTTATCATTCTTATCGGAATATGTAGAACAATACCCCGTTTCATATTCACATCTTGTGGTTTTAATGGCTTGAAAAACCTGATCGATTCTAAATGATCGTAGGTTGTTCCACGAAATGTTTTATCGTATTTTTTGAATTTTGTATTTTTAACAGGTTCTTGCCATTGCGGAGCGCTCGCATGTCTGGTAGGTGGATTTTTAAATTTCCTACGGATATCTTTTGGGGTTAACAGTCTATTATCTCTTATTCTTCTTATCAGTTCAGGACATGTTCTATCCCAATAAACAACCTTATCAATTTCAACGGGTTTAGGCAATAAACCAAGATCATAATAATATTTTATTTTTTTCTTAGGTTGTTTGGTTTTAACAACCAGTTGTTCAATAGTTAAGCCAGGCCCATCGGCCTGGCTTTTTTCTCGCATTTTATCTCTCTGCTTCAGGTAACGTCTGTTCATGTAACTATTTAGTCTTTCATATTCAAAATAGGAATCACCCGATCAATAATAGTCGCTGTTGGATCAATATTATCTTCGATGATTTCTTTAGGTTTGTAAGCATATTTAGTCTCATCTAAAGGCAATTTTGAGAAATAAATATTCTTCTCAACCATACGGTGATTTGCCTCTTCCAAGGACAGTGTGGTCTTGGCCCATTTACGTGAGGCAGGGCGTCCAGCGCCATGTGGAGCAGAGTAATTCCATTCAGGGTTACCCTTGCCTTCACAGATCAAAAGACCATCTTCCATGTTAAATGGGATGATCATCTTTTCATGTGCATGTGACGAAATGGCACCTTTACGAATGATCCAGTCATCGAAATCGATGAAATTATGAACTGACTGAATCGACTCTACAACGTGGCAATCAGTAATCGAATGGAAAATACGTGCCATCTTACGGCGATTTTCATCAGCATAAGTCTGAGCAACCACCATATCTACCAGATAATTATACATCTCGTGCTCTTGTAAATATGACAACTGACCCTGACCTACTCGATTACGGGCTATTTTTTGGTGATAATTACAAATCTTCAAACCGAACTGGCGTGAACCAGTGTGAAAAGTGACCCAATAGTGACCTGTCTTTTCAGATACACCAAGTTCGATAAAGTGATTACCACTACCTAACGTACCGATAGAACACAACATACGGCGATAGTCCATGCCGATATCTTCACATTTCTTTTCGAACCATTTGTCATTGATCAATGGCATATCAAAATTCTGTGCAGTAAATCGAAGCATGAACTCTTTGGTCATTTCCATCACACGATGGTTTATTTCAGTCAATAAAGCCGTTGGTACATAACCACCGGCGCCATATGACCGTTGTAATTCTTTATGTACATTTGTACCGAATGGAATGGCTTCACGTAACTGATCATCCAGATCACCACGAGTTTCATTCTTGATGAAATCAGGACCGACATCATGTGACAACATACCACAACCAATGTCAACACCGATCACGTTTGGAATAACCTTGTCAGGTAATTCCATTGTAAAACCGATGCATGAACCATTGCCCTTGTGACAGTCTGGCATGACGGCCACTGGGTTTGTGAATGCTTCGTGATTCAAAAATTCATATATCTGTTGAATCGTTGCTCGGTCTTTATCGTCCTCATCAATCAAGTCGATGAACGATACTGCATTTGTGTATTCGCCTATGAATTCCATTATTTTCACCTATTAGAATGGATTTTCAACAATCTTTCTTTATCGGATTCTGCCAAAGCATTAACATATCCAACGCCGACACTATGCACAGGTTTTTTCAACGTATCGATATTCGTCAGTACACGTTGAGAATTGTTTCGTAAGAACCAATCACAATAAAACCAAACTCTGACGGATGCCGTCTTTTTGTAAATAGTATTCATGAAAGCATCTGTAAATAAATGACCCTGATCTTTACAGTATTGACGCCATGCCCAAGATTCTCTGTATCGATAAACAGATTTCGCTTCATCGTCCAAGACGGCCATGATACTCTCTTTCGTATCATGAAATTTGTAGTTCGTAATGGTGATGTTTGAAATGCCGTCTTGACCCAGGGAAAATTCATCCTTCTGTGTCAGACCACAATCGATTAACAGTTCTGCTTTACAGAATAGTGGAACATCCCCGTGTGGATTGTTGTATGGGCGATCACCACATTTACCAACCATTTGTAGTCTGATACCATGCGTAAGAGCAATCTTTGACATTTTTATTCCCTCACAAATTTTTGGTTCCCGCGGGCGACATAACCGTTTGCCTCTAAGGCACGTTTCATATTGTCTCGACCAACGGGGTTCATTGTTACAAGAAATATCTTCTTCGGGAATATTTGGATGTCAGGTCGGAATATAAAATTCAAAACATCGTAACCAGTTTTCCCGGGTCCTAAGTCATGATCAAGATATAAGAAATTGATGGGCATGTTCAATAGAACTTTGATACCTGCGCCATAGTTTCGGGCGATCAGGTCACAACCCAAATCTCTCACATCGTCAATTAATAATTCCATTATAGACTGTCCACATATTCTTCGAATGATTCAATTTGTTCTGAAATGTCATCTAATGCTTCTTCTGCACTATCTAAGCCGTAGGCTTGATTGATTTTATCGATGAAATTCCGAACCGATTCTCTAAGATTATCACGATCTTTTATCGCTTGGTCATATGCCTCTTGGTCTAAAACATGTAACACTTGGTCTAAAGCACCCATGATTTCTCCTTTCTATAATACATAGTATCAAACTATCTGTGACTTGGCAAGTATTTGGCAGTCCCGCCAGGACTCGAACCTGGAAATATAGGATCAGAACCTATTGTTTTGCCGATTAGACTACGGGACTTTAATATCGATCAGCATCCGAGCCGTATAAATCATCGTCATCTTTTGCTGGAATTGGGTCAGGTTTATTGTTTTCCCGTTTCATCGATTTCGGCTCGGCCTTGGCATATTCATCTTTTGCCTTTTGAACAACACCATCGAATTGGGTTTTCACCTCTTTTACTTTCTCGATCACCTGAGTTTCCAGACTTTTCGTTTCAGCAGTACCCTTTTCATCGGCGTCATCGGCACCACCGCCCCATATTTGATAACCGATAAAAGCCCAAAATATTATACCGCCTATACCTATACCTTTTGCTGCCATTTTGAATCTCCTGGATTTAACTTTTTTATTTTTTCTGAGTGTGTTTTCACGTTTGACTTCCCAGTGATTCTCAGATTCCCGGCGCACGCGGTCTTTTGCCATACGCATACGTTGTTGAGCCTCTTTAATCCTCTCTGGTTTGGTTCTCGTATCCCAGATCAGACCATCAAGTTTATCAAACACGCCGTCAAGTTTATCAAAACCATTATCAACATGATCAAATGCTTTATCAACATGATCAAATACTTTATCAAAACTGTCAAATGCTCTGTCAATCAGACCAGTGTCCCAAACATCGTGTTTTTTTGGATCGATTGGAGCCATTACATCTCCTTTCAAAAATGGTACCCCAGGCAGGAATCGAACCCGCATTGAGGCGTTAGAAGCACCTTGCTCTATACCGTTGAACTACTGGGGCTTAATATTCTATTCAAGATTCATTTCTTCGATTTCAAATTTTTCATGTGAATCGTCACTGATAAAATGTTCAATACCAGAATCGTCATGAAGTTTATCTTCCAAATCACAATGTTCTTTGTTTAGTCTATGAAATTCTGTATTTTCCTCTACTGACAATTTAGTATGTGTCCTCAATTTGACATAATACTTGTCAACATTTGCCATATGTACTTCACCATTCTCTGCCAGTTTCTTTCTCAGATCGATGGAGATTCTCTTTTGATCATTGATGAATGTTTCTGCTGATTTCCTGTTACCAAATATTTTTACAAGAGTTGACCACCCATCATAATCATAGTTATGGAACATGACGGCATACACCATTATACATGCACACGGATGTTCATGACATTTTTTACACACAATTATTGTTACCATTTTATTTCTCCGGTAGTAAGATTGTTTCATCTGGTACAGGACATATTTTTACAGGGTGAGTGCCACATCTATATTCAATCTTTGTATGGTCACAACCCCAGTTATTATCACATCGTTTACTAACATCATATGAAACAAACATACCTTGTTTATTTGTAATATCACAAACGGAACATTTTGCATATGACCATCTTTCGACAATCAACGGATGTTCAAATTGGTTATAACAGTCTATACAGATCGGGAAACCCATTATACTCCTTTATGATCGTGTTTCGGGTTCATACCAATGCCTCCCGCCTGCTTTTACATGGGCAATGCATTTATCAATAAATGGTTTATCAAAATATAACGTACATCTAAACTGATCGACATCTGTTACCCTAACCTTATAATCATTTTTGGTCACTCGATACTTTCTATCAGTGACCAATAGTTTGGGTGCCATGAAATTATTCAAGGCAAAATGTATACCAAGTTTCTCGTCATCAGTCATGTTTAAAATCTTTCAATTTCAATTTAGTTATAATACGATCACCTCTACGATTGAACAATTCAATCGGGGGTTTCATGATCAATCCCTCAGGCGCTGACGGTCTTAGATGAGATGTAAAACCATATTGACATTTGGCAATAGCTTTACTCAACGGACCTTTACCGACAAGAGGAACAATCGGTATGTTCAACGTTTTGGCAATGGCTTCAAGGTCGTGACGTTGTAACCACCAGTGACCGATTTTGATATCAAACAAAATGAAACCGACCTCTGGTCTGTAATCACCACCACGTTTTTGAATCTTCGGGCCGTAACCCTCACCATACATACAGACGTTTGTCGCCTCAGGGAACACAGACCTGACAGCATCCAGTGGTAATATTTCTGGTAGCCGAAACATCAAACTTTTCGGCATCTCAGATGTGTTTTTCTTACCTCTGAATTCCAATGGTGGCTGATATACAGGACATTCACCATCACCTGTTATGTTATTATACATGGCACGGATGTTTGTACCGTCAACCTTTTCGTACCATTCCCAATCAAGGTCTTGTAACAACTCGAATTCGGGTTTGGCAAATTTGCCGATGATCAGGGGTTTTGAACGACCCTCTGCTTCCATGTCACGTTTAAAGACTGTTTGTATTTTATGATAAGTATTCATATCTCAATCTCCACAACATCGTTTTCATTTCTACATTTCGGACATTTGAAACATAGACTAATATCTTCCAGATCATTACACCGATCCCATGATGGCGTAACCCATACATTATGTAAGCCGTCATTGGTATTGAATTCTAAAACCTCACAGTTCTCTTGACCACACTTAGAACAAATCCAAACGACCTCTGGCGATATTATATTTTCCATATAACTATTATAACAAAATCCTCATATATGTAAACATATTTTAAAAGTTTTGGTAGTCCGACAAGGATTCGAACCTTGATTCCGCCCTAATCCGGGGCTTACGGCTTATAAAACCGCTGTTCTACCATTGAACTATCGGACCATTTAATTATGTGTGCCCATCCAAACCTCACCACACACCTGACATTCTTTGTAATAATCAAACGGGTGAATAGGTTCTACATCTCTACTGCCACATGTTGGGCACGTATTCATTTCTTCTGCTGTTGGTATTCTGCCGGCAACTCTTCCACATTTTTCACAGGGATGTGTCACATGGTTTCGACATCCCGGATGATCACAATAATATGTCATATATTCTCGATTTCATAATGTAATTTTCTGTGACAATTCGAACATAGAATATCACATTTTTTCATTTCCTTTACTAATTTTTCTGGTGGCCACCTGCGGTACACCATTTCTGAAATTGTCTTTCGTTTCTTTTCAAAATTCCGATGGTGAAAATCCAAACAAGCAACATGATCTTCGCCGCAAAATTTACATCCCCTTTCTTCTTTGTGTTTCGTAATAATTTCTCTCAACTTCCGCTTCGAAGTCTTATTTTGCATAAAAAATCCTCCCGGGATATTTATAATTGGAGGATTTAAAAGGAGAGGACGATACGAGTAACGAGTAAATACTTCTATAAAATCCGCATTTGGTCGTTCATTTTTTACTGTGCACTAAAGTAGGTTTCCCGGTGCCAGATTTAGTAATGAGTGACCTATGTGTTTATATAGACAGAACTGGACCGCCAAGTCCGGTCAAGGATATTGTCTCGTCCTCTCCCGAGGGATTAGATCAAGCCTCCGATCACTCCCTCAATATCTGATCCCGTGCAATCGCGTTCAGTTGTGTTACCAATAGCGATTGCATTTCGTAATGTTGAAGCGTATTTCTCGGCACTTTTCGTTTCTTCAAGAGCCTCTACCTTTGAAACCGTGGATTCTGCCATGATGTCATCGGTTTTCCTTGACATCTGTTGAGCAACTGCCCACCTGTCAACCTTATTACCCTGTGCGGCAATCTTCCACATTTTTGCTATTCGGCCGGCACCGCCGACTCTTTTGATTGCCTCTTGGAGTGTAACCTCACACCCGAATATAGTCACATTTACACCCAGATTATATAAACACTGGGCTGTCTGTAGTTTGGCTATATCGGTTTCGAGTTTGTTGACTCGATCTATAATGTCCCGAGGTGTAGTTTTTTCTTCACCTTCAAAACGAAATAGAGATTCCTCGAACTGAGTGGCAATCGTTGTTAATTCCAACTGAGCCATTTTCAATGCTTCTCTGAGTTTGTAACCTGTAATTTTCATAGTGTACCACCTTTCTATTTTAAAAAACATGAGTGATGTGAATGTTGAAAAAATCCTTCCTCTAAATCATAAGGCATTTCATAAACAATTTTTCTCTGTTCAAAATCGAAAAAGATAATATGTTCCTGACTGAATGTTACTATGTATTTCCCATCCGTTGACGGTTGCAACGCCTGATATCTCTGATGATCCTCCATCGGTGGATTATATAATACATTTAAAAATTCACCTCTGTGTTCATCTGGTAAAACCTTTTTGTACATATCATGATAGTAATAAGGAACCGCCTTATCTCCCAAATCTTCGAGAAATACAAGTCTGTTTGGATGACCAAATGTTGTCAAGAATTTCCTACCGGAAAATTCAAAAAACTTATGAGTTGTACATCTCCATAAATTATCATCTGTGTAAGTCCAAATGATGTTTCCATCGAGGTCCATCTTGTCAATATAAGAAGATGAAATATAAAAAAATCTATTATTGAAAAATGAAATATTATTTGACATCACATACAATGAATCCGTTTTCGAATCGATCTCTATATGAGATGGATTAAACTTGGTATTATATGTGTCCATTACCTTTGTTTCGAGATTATACTTAATAACCTGTCCCTTTTCACAAACAAGTGTATAACCGTTATCCCGTAAAAGGTAGTGGAAAATCATATCGTTTTTCCACCATTTATCAAATTGTTCTGCTGCCAGTTTTCTAACCAAGGGTTTGTTTTTCATTGGCTCTAATTTTCGTCTTCTAAGGTCTTGCCTTATGGTTTCAGAAACCGTTCCATCTGTGATGACTGCCCCCGTTGGTTCTCCATGCGTTGTGATTTGTTTCTGTGACCGCACGGGCGCTGATTTTGATTTCACCTGTTCACCATCTTTCCATATTGTTAAATATCTCTCATTATATCCAGTTGATAATAAATTATTCTTATATAATGTGACATGGTGGGGTGGTTTTGCAGGAAAACTACCGGCATCCAAAACACTGTTGCTTCGTCCAGCCTCATTGAAATTTTCAAAGACCTTTTCCATTTTTGTCATATCAGGTGAACATTTATAATACGCTGTGGTTTTTTTATCTCTCACAAACGCCAGATATATATCACCGTTTTCATCTTTGCATGGCTCGTCACAGATTTCACCCAATGTCGGCCAATCTTCGTGTGGCAAATCCTTACCACTGATAAGCCACATTTTGCCATTATCAAAATCGATTCTACGAGTGCCAGACGCTTGTTGGAAAATTGTATAAGTGAAACTCATAAATGTTCCATTACCCATATCAAATGTGGTATGTGGAAACTTATCTAAAAGAGTTTCATCATATTCTTTTACTG
>JAEHCK010000192.1 GCA_020696345.1 Thermoplasmata archaeon
GGCTAATTTGCCAAGGCAAATTAACTCGGGGTAAAAATTCTATCTTTTATTATATACCAATTAAAAGAATTTTTAGCTCTAGATGATTTTCGAAGGAAATCATTTTGCTCTGGAAAACTCTTCGACTTTTCCACAGTTTGGTGATTGGTGATTAAATCAGCGTTTTGTTATTATTTTATTATCAATAGTAAACATTTAATTATATTATCTCGGTTATCTACAATCAAATTATATGCATTATATTCATCATAATTCTGCAGATTTGGAGAGGAGTAGATGTTGTGCGAGTTATGCGGCCAAGATAAGCCGTTTCTTAGACCGGTTATAGTCGAGGGGTCACTGCTTAAAGTCTGTTCGGAATGTGCTAAATTCGGTAAGGAACCGCCGCGGCCTGCCCCTACAAGTGCAGTTGGGACATCAGGTTCGAGTTCGGGACACGGCGGTGTCTCTAGTTACACACATGGTTTTGATGAACCGAGCAAAGAGGAGACAATTCAACAAAGGCTGGAATTTCGCGAGCGTCGTATGAAGTCCAAAGATATATTTACCCAGAGAGGTGAAAAAGAGCTGGTGGAGGATTATCACAAACGTATCCAGCAAGCACGATCAGAACTTGATTGGGATCAGAAGCAGCTGGGCCAGAAGATCAACGAACGTAAATCGGTGATCTCCATGATAGAGAACAAATCAATGAAACCCGATGATAAACTCGTGCGGAAACTTGAAAAAGCACTCAATATCAAATTAATGGAAGTTCCGGAAGAATAGTAATAATATTGATTTCAGGATGTTGGATATGTTGCAGAGATTTCGGGATGTTCGATATGGCGTTGATATGACAGGATGTTGGATATGTCGTTGAAATAACGGGATGTTGAACATGTCGTTGAGATGACAGGATGTTCTAAATGTCGCTGAGATTTCGGGATGTTCTAAATGTCGTAGAGATGTCAGGATGTTCTATATGTCGCTGAGATTTCGGGATGCACCAACGGGATAGAAAAAACAAATCAAACATCCTGATAATAATGCGTAATATAGAACATCCTAATAACCAATCGAAACGTAGAACATCCTAATAATCAATCGAAACGTAGAACATCCCAATAATTAATCGATATATAGAACATTCCAGTAATTAATTATTGAGCAATAAATAAGAAATTTCTGAACAGTAATAATGTAGAAGTGATTATTATGACCTCTGAAAAAATAATTCAAGAATTATCAGCCACCATCGATGGTTGGCGAACAGAACTGGTAGAAACCTTAAGCAAGATTTGTGAGATTCCGGCGATCTCACCGGCAAGTGACGGTGATGGCGAGTTGAAAAAGGCCGAGCTGATCGAGAAAATAATGAAAGACTGGGGTTTTGATGAAAGTACAAGATATGATGCACCGGATGATAAGGCATTCGGACAAGTCAGACCAAACATCATTGCCAAGCTTTGGGGCGAAGACCCGAATGGCCCCACGCTCTGGGCCGTGACACATACCGATGTGGTCCCGGTTGGTGACATTTCATTATGGGAAACTGACCCGTTCAAACCGGTAATTAAAGAAGGTAAATTATATGGCCGTGGTGTGGAAGATAACGGCCAATCGTTGGTGGCTACCATGTTCGCCGTAAAGGCTCTATTGAAATTAAATATAAAACCACATTATAATATCGGTCTTGCGATCGTTTCCGATGAAGAGACCGGCAGTAAATATGGTATCAGGTATTTGTTAAATAAAGGAATATTCAAGCCCGATGATCTGATCGTGGTCCCTGACAGTGGAAACCCGGAAGGCACGCAGTTGGAGATCTCGGAGAAAACCATACTTTGGTTAAAGGTGACCACCCTGGGTAAACAGTGCCATGCAAGTTTACCCGAGCTTGGGATCAATGCGTTTTCTGCAGCCACCAAATTCGGGTATTTGGCTGACCAGGAGTTACATTCTACATTCGATCATTCCGACACATTGTTCGAACCACCGATATCAACCTTTGAGATGACCAAAAAAGATGCAAATGTGGACAATATCAACACCATCCCGGGAAAAGATGTGTTCTATTTCGATTGCCGGATCTTGCCGAATTATTCCACCGATGAAGTCTTGGACAGCTTGAACAGATTGGGTGAGAAGGTTGGAGCAGAGACCGGTGCAAGGATATCATTAGATGCTGTCCAGCTGGAGCAGGCGGCACCGCCAACAAAACCCGATGCACCGGTGGTTAGATTGCTTGGAAGTGCGATCAAAAGTGTATACAAAATCGAAGCCCGCCCTACCGGGATCGGTGGTGGTACATGCGGTGCATTCTTCAGGCGTGCGGGATTTCCAACCGTGGTCTGGTCAAAGATCGATGATACCTGCCACGCACCAAATGAGCATTGTGTAATTGATAATTTGGTGAATGATTGCAAGGTCTTTGCCGTGTTGTTTGTTTCTGATAGATTGTAGATTTTTTGATAATTTGAGGGGATGTCGATTTCTTGATCAACCAAGCATCAATCCAGCAAATTATCATACCATCACCAATTCAGCAAATTATCAAAATGTGATACAACCCGATCAAAGGAGCATTTATATATATTAAAATAGTTAATATTATTAGTATGTACCCCCCCCCAAAAGAGATATCTTTGGATATCTCGAAATACCATAGCCATGGCTCTACTAAATTCATTTTTCAATATAGCCAGTTAAAATTATTCTTGACTATCCTCATATTAATTTCGATGATCTTAAATATATTTACCACCGTGTTAGCCTCCGGGGACAGTATTTCGAATTATACTTTCAACCGTGTCCAAGAGGTGCAAGCGCCAGAGCCGGTAACTCGAAGCAGGTTAACTTTCCAAATAGTTGAACTAAGTTCATACAAAGGTGATACCGAGACAGCTGAATTTTATTCAGGGAATAATATGGTGGTGAGATGTAATGTGACCAATGAAGATGGTGCTGACGAGATCATCGGTGCGGAGATCAAAATAGTTTACAAGAAAAACGGCAATACATTACTTTCCGGCACCACCATGGAAGCGGTCAATAACAGCAAAGGCCCAACATGGCTTTGGTTCAGGTTCGATTATACATTTCCCATACCGGTACCGCGCGGCTCGTATAACATTACGGTAACCGCCACAGCCACCTCGCAGGGCGGGCAAAAGATCAATCATTCAATGGAGATCGACATACTGAATTCTCCGCCAGCCATCATAAGCGAGATCAACTCTTTTTACAAGTTCGAAGATGACCCATCATGGAATTTAAACCTATCAAAGAAAAAATTCGATCTTGAAGATCCTAACAATAAACTTACATGGCATATTGAGAATGTGAATGAATCTTTATTAAATATAGAAATAAATTTGGATAATTTAACTTTCACTCCACTTCCCGATGCATTCGGCAGCATAGAATTAAAATTAATTCTTGAAGACACCGACTCGGGCAGGACAAATACCAAATTCTGGGTATATATCAAACCCGTGAACGACCCACCCGAATTCAAACCAAATATCCCAGACCAGAAGCGAAAGGAAGATTCTACACACTGGGTCATTAATCTGACAAGATATATTTACGACTTGGAAGATTCCATTTTGGATAAATTACTAAATTTGTCAGTAGAAAGCGTCAATGGATCTCTTATCAGTGTTGAAATGATCAAAAACTCCACAGCTAATCTAATGTATATTACCCCGGTCAATGATTCGTATGGTTCTAATTTGATCACGTTACGTGCAGTTGATTCGGAAGACGGTATGGCAAAACAAAGATTTTGGATAAATATAACGCCGGAAAATGACGCCCCATACTGGAAGGTAATACCTAAACTCCAAATTAGTAGATCAAAAAATGTTGGGATATTAGACCTTTCCAAATACATTTTAGATATCGATACGGCTGTAGACCAGCAGGACTTGGAAATAACCTCGGTCACTTTAAGTACGATCAATGCCGAAATTGGCCATGATAAAAAATTGAATATTACGATCAATGACCCGGATTATATTGGCCTGGCATTTATCGAAGTTACTGCAGATGACGGCGCAAATTTTGCGGTTACAACAATTGAACTGAAGATCCAATTGGGGACGTTTTCGGTAAGACCAATTGGCCCGGAGAACAACTCGATCATATCAACAAAAGAGCCAAAATTACAATGGCTTTTGGATAACCCAATAGGGTTCGAGCCAGTAAACTTTGAGGTCTATTTACACAGCGATGTTGCGCTGGTTCAAGTTCATGATGCAACCGCACGAGTGGTATTTAACAAATCAGAGACATTTCATACATCGATCTACTATTTGAAAGATGATGTAATCTATTATTGGACAGTGGCACCAAAATATTTCGATACCGATGGAGAAGTATATTATGGAAATTCGGAATTAGGCATTCAAAACTTTCGTATCGATGTGAATTCAGTCAATCGGCCACCGTTATCGGCACTTTTATCACCGCACCATCGAAGTATAATCGAGAGTCAAACCATAAACCTGGAGTGGTTAGGTTATGATGCGGACAATGATGCGCCTATTTCTTATGAACTGTATCTGAGCAATTATAAAGAAAAAGTGTCCAACCTATCATCTGAGGCAAAGATCACTTTGCCAAATCCGGAAAATAATAATTATGTTATTACAGGCTTAAAAGATAATGAGATATATTATTGGACAGTAATTCCAAGTGCCAAGGGAGATCTGGGTAAATGTTTAACACCGATCGGCACCTTTGCGATCGATCTGTACAATGTCAAACCAACAACCATCTTATTACTTCCAAGAGATAACAGTACAGTCCCAAAACCTCCAATAATTTATTGGGATTATACGGACCCTGACCCGTTTGAAGATCTGAATTTCGACATATTTTTAAGTGATAATAAAGCCAGGGTAGATTATAACGACCCGTCAACTCGGATCGCAACCGTGAAAGAAACGACAAATTTTTATTTACCACCCCTAGCCCCCAACAAAAAATATTACTGGACAGTGATATCTTATGATAAGGCCGGGGCGGGAATTTGTGAGTGTAGCGTATGGAGTTTTACCATCGATCAAAGCATTATTAACCATCCTCCAATGGCTCAGTTAATTGGTCCTGAGAACGAGGCTGTGATCACCAAGAGATCGATCAGATTAATGTGGAACGGCTCGGATGTTGATGATGATAAGATCACTTATACGGTATATTTTGGTGATAATTTGGATTCGATCTCAATGCTGGACAAGAACTCAAAACTGTCGATCACCACTACATTGTCATTTGTTATCGATAATCTTAGTTTCGGAAAAAAATATTATTGGACGGTAATTCCGGATGACAGTAAAGTACCGGGCCTGTGCATGGATAATGTCTGGAGCTTCGAAGTTCGATCAGGAGAGGAAAAAAACCCACAGGACGATCCCGAATCTACACGGGTCATGTTGACTCTACAGATCTTTGTAATAATTATTATAATTATTATTGCAGCTGGGCTCTTGTGGATAGCTCGTAAGCGTAAGATGAAAAACAGATTAGAGCAATATCTTAGAACTACCACAGACCCGGATGAAACTAAAGATGTCAAAACGAGTTTATTATCCTCCAGAACATTACGTGCGCTGCATTCTATCGAAGGTAAAAGCAAAATTGACGACACGCAAGGCGCGCTCGGAACATTACCAAGCTCGCGATATAGTGCAGGACCATATCCCAAAGGCGAATACGACCATACAGTTGAGAAGAGTAGATACCAACTAATGGCGTCTCAGTCTCAAAATGCAAAACAGGTCAAACGGGCAATACCGTATGCTACAGGTCAACAAGAGCAGGGTTTGGCGCAGGGTTTGGCCGCCAAGAATAATATGCAACCTGCAACACCACTTATAAAAAAGATCTTTACCGATAAAGCATTTAAGGCATCATCACTGCCAATCACACGCCAATGTCCCAGATGCGGATCGTATAAGGTTAAAACTTACAAAGACGATTCGAACAAGTGTCTTGAGTGTAAATATAAATTTTGATTGTTTATTGTTTGACTGTAGCCGGGTAGAATTGTTGTAGGAAAGTAGCCGTGATGGATTATCGATTGACAGATGCCTGGATTAATTGTTGATTGAACGAAACCTAGTTGTGATAGTAAATCAACGGATCTTCCTAGCATTAATTCATTTCGGTATCTACTCAACATCTACTCAGCATGGCATCTATCCAGCATCAATCCCGCCAGGTA
>JAEHCK010000114.1 GCA_020696345.1 Thermoplasmata archaeon
AAAGTGAAATATTGCCACAAGATATTTGACGACAAAGAGGTAGAAAAACGTTGTGCCGAAATATTCCATGAAGTAAGTGAGAAATATGGTTTGATTATGGATGAGATTGGTTTTGATAGAGACCATGTCCATATAGATATATATGGTGGACCAAACTATGCGCTTAAAGATATTGCAAAGCGGTTAAAAGGCACATCTGGCAGGAAATTACTAAAAGAATTCCCATACCTGAAAAAGAAGTATTTTTGGGGTAGCGGAATGTGGAACCCATCATATTACTTCGATAGTATAGGAAGTAGAACAAAGGAGGAAATTGATATATATAAAAAAAACCAAGGCAAAAAGGCACCTAAACAAATAAATGGGCAACAAACCCTAGAGCACTTTGCCAGCTAACCCCACTTTGGCGTGCCCGCCGAGGCTAACGAAGTTAGCCGAGCATGCCACCAGTCTATAGTGAGCGAAGCGAACGATGACTGGTGGTGCGGGCACGCAGGTTGACAGTAATTTTTTCTAATAATGCTGAAAATCCTCTTTTTGCTGCATTAATAATTTTATCAGTAGAAATGATTTTGTTCTGAATTGTAGTTTTAATAATATTTTCAGCAAGTTTTTCTCTAGTAGGAATATTAAAAAAATCAACATTGCCACATATAAACTTTACTGCACATATCCTTTACCGTGTTTACCACAAATGTACTTTACCACACCTCTGCTTTACTAAATTTCTCATTTTAAGGTCTCATTTTTAGTTTGGTTTCATCGCTGAAAATTTTAAACTAACTACTGATTTCCCAACATCACGGATCTCTTCATGTGTCACTTTTAATTCATTAACAATAGATTGTGCAACCTGATCTTTTAGCAAGCTTTCAGTTTGGAAAGTGGCCTCTGATATGACTTTAACATCTTCGAAGCCAGCTTCCTTCACCAACCCCAGATACTCGTCTTTTAACAATGCACCTGCCACACAACCCACATATGCTTCGATCGAATTTATAATATAATCCGGAAGCTCTTTCAACAATACAATATCAGAGATCATCAACCTACCGCCAGGCTTCAGAACCCTAAAGGTTTCCCCAAAAACTGCTTTCTTGTCGGGCGAGAGATTTATTACACAATTGGAAGTAATAATATCCACTGAGTTGTCGGCTACCGGTAAATGTTCGATCTCGCCTAGACGAAACTCAACATTTTCAAAATCTCCTGATCTGGCGTTTTCCCGAGCCTTATCGAGCATTGCCGGTGTCATATCCACACCGATGACTTTGCCGGTTTTACCGACCTTCTTGGCCGCCAAAAAACAATCTATCCCCGCCCCCGAACCCAGATCCAGGTAGGTGTCTCCTTCTTTTAATGCCGCATGTGCCACGGGGTTACCGCAGCCGAGACCAAGGTCTGCGCCTTTTGGTAGGGACGCTAATTCTTCTTCGATGTAGCCCATTTTCAAGCTATCCAATTGTTTTGGTTCACTAGCGCTGCAACAAGAACTTCTTAGAGTATTTTGACTTGATTGGCCGCAACATGAGGTGCCATGTTTTGCAATATTGCCATAATTTTCTCTAACAATTTTTTTTGTGTCTTCTTTTTTCATTTGTATCATCTTCCTGATCATTCCTATTTTGAAAATATATCTCCCATTACTGGCCCAAGATAATCTTTAACCATATCAGACTATTTAAGCATTTCTGAATAATCAGAACGCTCTGATTAGTAAGAATGTCTCTTTTAATCAAATTATTGACCTACGCCTCTTCTTTGACCTTTTGCCTGTCTAGGATCAAACTTATGAGTGCAGGTAGGAAAATTATGGCCGCTATGAACGCCATGATCAGACCAAACACCGGTACACCGCCCATGGGCCGCATGCCAGGGTGCTCGGCTACCAGAAACGACGAGAATGCCAGGCATGTAGTTGCAGTTGTTAGGAACACGGCCTTACCTGTGTTTTGAACCACTTTTGGTATCGAACCGGGCCCCTCTTCTTGATATCTATGTAAAATATGAATGCCATCATCTATACCTATTCCGATCACCATGGGGATCATCATGATGGAGATCATGTTCAAATCGAGCCCAAAATATTCTGAGAGTGCAAGTATACTACCCACACCAACAAGCACGGGTACAAGTGCCAGCACCGCATAGACCGGGCTGCGCGTTTTGAAACCCGCATAAACGATGATAACGATGGGAACAATTGCGAAAATAGAGACCCAGACAACATCCTCGGTTATTACCTCGATCATTTTTGTGTATGCAATTGCACGACCTGCTATATTGGGGTTCACATCTTCCAATTCTTCCAGCAGATCTGTTCGATAATCATCATTCCAGACATTACCACGGGCCTTGAGTACGATCAGGAATCTGGGTTCTCCACCATTATGGGAAACCCAATCCTTTGTCATCTCATTGGGCAGCTCTTCCCAGCTTAACACCTCGGTAATGTTCAACCAAGTAATGTTTTCAAACTCGGGGTGTATCTCAATTGCCTCGGAAATGATCACCAATTTTTCCTCTTGGTCCGAGGGCAGCCTATCAAGAACCGACTCCACCTGCATGATCTCAGGGTTTGCCCGGAAACTTTCAACTGAACTTACAAGCTCGGTTTCTCCATCGGCAATACACATTAGGTTATCTTCGGTATAATTGAAAGCATCCTTGACCTTTTCCAATTGTTTATACGACGGTACTTCAGTTGGTAAAAGCTCTGTGATGTCGTCGTTCACCTTAAGGTTCTGGGTTTCTATTACAATAAAAGCTCCGAAAATGATCAAGATCACAACAAGTACAGGCGCAGCCTTTGTGACACTGGTTCCTAATCTGCCTAATACTTCATACTTGGCTCTTTTATGTAATTTCTCTTTTAGTTTACCATGTCTGAGGCGTAAGGTTACCAATGCAGGTAGCATGAACAGCACGCAGACCATAGTGACGATCAAGCCCACCGCCAGTACGAATCCCATCTGGTGCATGCCGTAGGTTTTGCTGAAGATCAGTGCACCGAAGGCAACGGCAGTGGTCAATGTACCAAGCACCACCGCTTTGCCAGTATTGATCGATGTTTTTCTAAAGGCTTTCTTCACATCGTTCTCGATCTCCATCTCCTCGGTGAACCTGCTGAGGATATGTATACTGAAATCGATCCCCAGACCCAGAAGCAGCACCGCAAAGAATGCTGCGAGCATATTCAAGGCTCCGAATATTAAAATGGTTATCCCGGAGGTGATGATGATACCAACCACAAGGGGGACAAGTGCAAATGCAGGTAACGACAGACTTCTGAACGATACGAATAAAAGTATCAATATCAGAATGAATGTAATAAAAAAGGTGACAATAAAATCGTTCATAGCCATCTTATCGCCCTCGTAATCCAAGACCATTACACCACCGGTAAAGCCCACATCCAGGACCTTGTATGTGGAATTATCACCCTTCACATCATCCAGGGTATCATAGAGCCCGTCAAAGATCGCCATCCTTTGGTCCGCACTTGTGATCGTAACATTTAGAACCATGCTCAGGAGATAGATCTTTCCGTCTTCGGACACAAGATATTGTAACTCAGAGTTCGCCGCCATCTGTTTTGAAGCAAATTTTTCAATTGTCATATTGAGCTCTTTAAGCTCGCCTAAACTCTCTTTATCAAGATACAAAATGGCCTTTTGAACTGGTATCTCGAAATTGACCGTATATTTAATATTCTTAAAATCATCCTCTTTTTCCAGCTTGGCACTTAAAGCGGTAAGATAGCTCTTGGCAATATCACCATTCTTTTGTTCCTTGCAGTCAATAACGATGAGGATATCCTCTTGCTCGCCGAACTCGGAACCGATCTCTTCAAAGATCTCGATCTCTTCGGGCTGGTCCTCGTTGCCGAAAACACCTTCCATGCTGGTGTCCACCTGGAACCTTGACATGGGGATCATGAAGATCAACGTGATTATAAGAAATGCTAATAGTGTTTTTCCGGGATGCTCGGTTGAGATGCCCACTATCCAGGCAAGCGGGTTTCTTGTGGCTCCATTATTCTCTTGGCTTTCCAAACTCTTTTTTTTCTGTTTTTTTTTGGTCATTTGGAAATCTCCATTTGCTTCATCATCTTTTTCATATGTTTCATGAAAATACCATGCTTTGCCCCAAGAATTCGCTCCATCAGATCAAAGAACATCTTCAATTGCTGGATATCTCCGACACCCTCTTTGATATTATGAGCATGTTCCTGTACCGGCGTCAAGGCAGCGATCGAGACCATAATAACTGTAGCCGTTTCCCCTGGATATTTTGTATCAAAAACACCTTCGTCTATGCCTTGACGTATGATCTTTTCAAACTTTGGAGTTATTACCGGATACATCTTTTTCTCGAGTTTGAGATGGATGTGTGCGTTTTCTTCTTTGTGGATCTCTTCGATCAATTTTTCTCGGCCTTTACTTATTGTGCGGAAGACTCCGAAGAAATCAAAGAATTTGCTAATTGCATCCAGGTCATCTTTACCCACTATAACATCAACCTGGTCCCAGATCTCTTTCAACATTCGATCGACGATAGCGTCCAATAGTTCGTCTTTAGATCTGAAGTAATGATAGAAAGTGCCTTTGGCAATGCCGACCTTTTTGATGATATCGGCTACTGAAGTATTGTCGTAGCCTTTTTTCATGAAGAGCTTCTCGGCTTTTTCTATGATGTCTTTGATCCGTTCATCGTGTTCCATTATGATTTTGATCATTTTAAGCACCACTTTGTATGCCGACCGTCGGTCACCGACCGACCGTCGGTCGATAACTATATTTGGCTCAAAACTATTTATAATTAACGGTATCGTGAATTCTAAATGGTAAATGACTAAGAATAAATCACAAGCATTAAAAAGCAAACAAATTCCAATAACTAATGACCCAAATTCTAAACTGGGGTCAGGGGTTACAATTAATGGGTTAGAATTCTAGAGTCAGGATAACTCTTAACTCCCTAAACTCTCTTAACTCCCAAAACACCCTAAACTGATTAGGTTTTAGTAATTGAGATCTTATGCTTAGATATTATTTGATTATTGTTTTTTGCAGCTTGTGATTTGCAATTTTTAACTGGGCTATGTTGAAAATTTGTTTATGAGTGAATATGCGGGAATTATTTTTGTTCTTAGATAAAAATAGTAACGTTTAAATACTTGTTTGAACAATTGAATATATGTTCAAATACATAAAAATGAATGAAAAAGATCAGGATTGATTATATGTCTCAGCCAAGTGATGTCTGCCAGACCAATATAATACACGAGGATAAGGTTAAGAAGATAAAACAAGAGATGTTGAAAGATCAGACCATACTCCATCTTGCGGAAACATTTGGAGCTCTCAGTGAGCCAACAAGAGTGAAAATCCTGCACGCGCTTTTGCATTCTGAACTTTGTGTGTGCGATATTTCTGCAATTCTTGACATGACCATCTCTGCCGTATCACATCAACTACGCGTTCTACGCAACATGCGGTTGGTCAAGTTCCGCAAGGAAGGTAAGATGGTCTATTATACACTGGACGATGACCACATTGGTCAATTATTCAAAATAGCTTCCGAGCATGTGAATGAATAAATTATCATTCTATCATGAAAATTAAATTATACCATAATGAAAAATGGAAGTGCAATAGAACATGATAAAAAATGATACAATTCATATTAGTAATTTACACTGTGCAGATTGTGTTAGCAAGATCGAAAAACGGATGAGAACGACAAAAGGCATCCATGATCTGCACCTCAGCTTCACTACCGGTCAATTGAACATCACCTACGATCCCACTCAGGTGACCTTGAACGAGCTTCAGAAGCGGGTTGAGGGAATGGGTTATGATATTTTTAAATTTGAAATGACCGAAACCAAATTAATATCTGTCTACAACCCCAGATTTTTATTGCCAGTCTTGTCAGGCACTCTTCTATTTATTGGCCTTATTGTAATGTTTTTGAATATAGATATTCGATCACAAATTTTAAATTACAACATTCTTGCCTCTGAGATATTATTCTTCTCCGCAATGGTCTTTGGTGGCTATTTTGTTCTAAAAAATGCAGTCCAGGAAATGTTGGAAAAAGAGATCTCCATGGAATTTTTAATGATAGTTGCAGCAGTTGGTGCGTTATTGATCGGGGCTCTGCCCGAGGCGGCAGCCATCCTTTTCCTGTTCTCCATTGCAGAGCTGTTGGAATCATATGCCACATCGCGCAACCGCCGGTCCATAAACGAATTGATCGGTCTTGCCCCCAAAACCGTTAACCTAAAGAAAGGCAATAAAACCGTAAAAATTCTTATTGAGAATATCAAGCCCGGTGACATCGTGGTGGTAAGGTCTGGACAGTATATTGGTGTTGACGGAACCGTAGTAAAAGGGAGATCTTCCGTGAACCAGGCATCGATCACTGGTGAACCATTACCAGTTAAGAAAGAAGCTGGAGATGTGGTCTATGCAGGTACACTCAATCATGATGGCAGGCTTGAGATCAGAGTCAGTAAACTTGCCCGGGATACAACACTGGCAAAGATAATTAAATTGATCGAAAATGCCGATGATTCAAAGTCCAAAACCGAGCGGTTCATGGACAGGTTCGCCAAATATTATACTCCGAGCATTTTGCTTCTCGCATTTTTGGTCGTTATTATCCCAACATTTGTGTTTGATCAGCCCTTCAATACCTGGTTCTATAAAGCGTTATTACTCATACTTATCTCCTGCCCGTGTGCTATAGCCATCTCCACACCGGTTTCCATGGTATCAGCCATCACAAACGGTGCCAAGAACGGTGTGCTTTTCAAGGGTGGTGTCTATGTGGAAGGTGTTGCCAATATTGACACTGTGGCATTCGATAAGACCGGTACTCTAACCGCTGGTCGACCCGTGGTTTCTAAGGTAATACCGCTAAATGGCCACAGCCGAAGCGAGATATTGCAGATCGCCGCGTCGCTGGAATGTCTGTCCAAGCACCCGCTCGGTGAAGCAATTGTGGAGTGTGCAGAACAAGAGGGCTCGTATGATAATTGTGTAGAAAAATTCAAAACCGTTCTGGGAAAAGGGGTCTATGGAACCATCGATGGAACTACTTATTATGTGGGTGATGATAGCATGTTCAACGATTCTGCACTTAAAACCTTGAACAAACAATTCAAACCATCCAAAACCAAGATAAATACGATAGTGCTGGTGGGGACCAAAAGTAAAATTATCGGGCTTGTGGTGCTTGAGGATAAGTTAAGGGAAAACAGCAGGTCAATGGTCAAAGCCCTGCGCAAAACCGGGGTGAAGCGGGTAGTGATGCTCACGGGAGATAACGAAAGAACCGCTCGCTACATCGCAAACCAGCTCGACATTGAAGAATATCATTCCCAGCTGCTACCAAATGAAAAGGTAAAGATCATAAGACAACTAAACCAAGAGAGCCGATCCAGTAAACAAAAGGTCGCCATGATCGGCGACGGTATCAACGATGCACCCGCAATGGCCGCAGCCGACCTGGGGATTGCCATGGGTGCTGCGGGCTCGGATACCGCACTTGAGACCGCAGACATTGCGCTCATGAAAGATGACATATCCAAGATCCCGTACATGATCCAGCTTGGCCGCAAGACCATGGCCGTGGTCAAACAGAACATAGCGCTTGCCATTGGTATAAAGCTGTTGTTCGTAATCCTGGTCTTCCCCGGCTTTGTCACGCTCTGGATGGCGGTGGCCATCGGCGACATGGGCGTGAGCCTGGGTGTGATACTCAATGCACTAAGGCTGGGGAGAGTGTAGGGTGTTGGGGAGAAAATTAATTATGGATACTGAAACCGAAGTATCGGCTGATCAAAAAAAAATGCTTTGCAAAAAGAATAATGATTGATACATTTTTTTTAAAGTTAAACTTCAAAAGTTAAATCTTAAAAGTTTTGATCACTTTTCACCTTTTTACTTTTACCTGGGTAAGAATTCTTACCTCAATGTTATTTATTATAAGAATTCTTAGCTCAAGAATAATTTGTGCCAACAAATTGTTCGAGTTTTACTTTTCAAACATCCCAAGCAACGATCAAGCACCTTACTCTGGTGGTTCTTCGATCGGTTCCACCGTTAACGGTTCTTGTTGCTGTTGATCTTCCAATGGTTTATCTGATTTTGTTTCGGGCTTTTTAGTCATCTTTTCAAGATATTGGTTGATATCAATAACTTTTCTAATATCGCCATCCCATCCGCTTAGGACATTACCATATCTTTTCTCGACTAGGTGTATGTATTCTTGAAGCTTTTTATGTAATGCGCTTGACTCTGAACCAGTGTAAACAAGGGTCATAAAAATATGTTTACCGTGCCCTACCATTAACTGGATATCATCAACTTCCATTGGCATCACTTCCGAAGGTATTTTGCTCGCATTTAATATTTCAATCGCCTTCTGGCTGGCGGTTAATATGTGGGTAAATGTACTTTTATCAAACTTGAGATCCGGGTTACAATAAATATGCCCCAGCAGTTTTCCACTATTATGCAGCAACATTATCTCTTCGATGGCATATTTTCCCTTTTTCATAACGAAATATAGTGTTATCAAGATCACTACGATAATTATTACCAGAATTAATAGAAATATCACTTCATTCAAGAAAGGTTCCTTCTTTTCACTTGATGATCTGCTCAATACATCTACCTTTAGAATTTCCGCTGCCGACGCCTCACCATCGTTCACTGTGATCTCGATCTCGTCGTGCAGCTGCTTGGAACCGTATATGATCAGATTGGTGCCGACCACTATCACGTTAGGCTCGGGCTCATCGGCCAGGATGGATAGGCTGGAGATCGTATTATCCACATCAGAAAGGTAAGGCCACAGATCCAATCTCATGGTTTCCGACTCGTTCAGGGTGACACTTGGCAATTTGGCTATTACGGGCCGGTCGTTCACGGGCATTACGATTACTATCACGGAATCCTCGACAAGTGCGTATGTTGGATCAGTTGCACGGAATGTGACCTCTTCAAGGCCAAACCAGTTGTCCGGTGCAGAAAAGCTGACCTTATTATCTTGGCCGATGGTAATGTCGATCATGGTATTTCCATATGAAGAATACGTTCTCTCATTGTCGAGATCGATAAAGTAATCATCAAGATCAAAGACGTTGGTTAGTGAATTATCCTCATCAAATACGACATCGGGTAGATCCCTGACCAATTCGGGAGCATACCCTTCCATTACGGTCACGGAAATGGTTTTACTGGTTTCCAGATTACCATCAGAGACAATTATATCGAAAGTGGATGTAATATCCACCATACTGCTCGGGTAGTTCAAGATAATGCCAAATTTATTTTCCGGGTTGATACTGATATTGTCAGTGCCGGAGATCTGCATAGTTAATTCTTCAAGCTTGTTATCGGGGTCGGAAATATAGGTTGATAGATCGAAATAATAGTTTATTTCATGATGTACCATTAAATTGGGCACATTACCGATCACGGGTGGGTCATTTACAGGTAACACCGAGATCTTGACCTCGTCTTCAACAAATGCTCCTTGAGTGTCCAGGGCCCTTATCGTAACAAACTCATCACCGGTCCAACCACTTTGTGATATGACATCGATCTTGTCATTCGAGTTAATGGTCACCTTGACATACGGTCGTGATGGTTTGCTGGCGAGTATATATATGAGCTTATCGCCGTCCGGGTCGGAAAAATGATCTGCCAGGTCGATCGCATCTTTTATTTCCGTTCCCTCATCCAGAGATATATCCGGCAAACTATCTTTCAATACGGGTGGCAGATTATTGGAAACATGGACCTGTAGAATGGAACTACTACTATCCTCACTGTCAGATACAATGACGGTAATAAGTATGACCTTGTTCTTCAGCTCCTTGGGATAATTGAGCATAAGCTCCTGACCATTTAGCGTGAGATACTCGTTATCATAGTTATCAGTCGTTGAAACGATCAATTTTTCTCGTGAGGTCTCGATATCATTGATATAGTTCGTTAATGAGAAACTGTACCGAACATCATTGCACACATATAGTTCGGGTAATCTATCTATAACGGGTTTATCGTTCACGGGAGTAATATTTATCCACAGCGGTTGGGTCGCATATAACCCATTCACATTCATTAGCCAGAGTGTAACCTTGTTGTAACCGTAGACGTTGGGAACTGGTAAGAATATCAATTTCTGAGTCGTGCTGTTCTCACCAATTAGTTGATATAAGTTTGCATCCTCGCCGGTCAAAAACCATTTGAACTCGGTGTCCAAAGCGTTGAAATCCAACCCGAACCCCGATAGATCCAGAACCCATGGTGGTGAATCCTCTTCCTTTATCTGGTCAGGTATAATGCCGTTCATAAAAGGTCGTGATGCGCCGGTGACAACGGTTATGTTCAGATATGCATGATCGATCATGAAATCATTATCCCGCACCGTAAGGATCACGCCGTACTCACCAGGTTGAGAATAACTGTGTGAATTTAGCTCACCGCCGCTGTTGTTACCATCACCGAAATCCCAGATAAACGCTATGATCTGTCCGTCGATATCAAAGGAAGCGGTGGCGTCAAACTTGACAAGTTCATCGATATTGACAATAGATCTGTCCACAACAAAGCTGGCGTATGGCTGCGACTTGTGATTGGGCTTGAAATAAATGTCGACATTGGTGGTCCCTTTCGGCACATACGAAAGCGAGGTGGTAAACTTATTTGTGTAATTATATTGTTTCCCCTCGACCCAGTCCTCACCGTTCACGATCACCTTATATGGCAGCGGGGTATCGATGAAGGACAATTCGTTGATCTTGTGGTCAGATTCTACGGTTACCGAGAAATGGTCGCGTTCGATAAAATACCATTTATAAAAATTAGAACTTTCCAGTGGGTTAAATCCATATACATCTTCACATTCGTCCTCGTACATGGAGCGGCAGTAAATATACAAAACTTTAACATTTGTGGTCTGCACCTTTAACGAATTGGTTGCGGTGGTATAAGTCAGATCGATCCTGCCGATCATGCTGGTGTTCACGCGCTCCACATAATAATGTGTCTGTCTGCCGTCCTCGGGATAGCTCAAATGATATGTATAGCTCTCATTCATTTCAAAATCCAGCGTATTATCTGCCACGAACGGAATTGCGGATAGCAATATGAACGTGATATACAGTGCAATGGCTATTGCCTTCCACGGACGCCGTGGTTTATTATCCGCATTTTTTCGGATCTTCCGTTTCTGTTTGCAATTATTATGCATTGTTATTACCCATCTCCTTTCGTCTTCTAATTTTTATTTTGGATCTATTCGTGACAATTATAATTAGAAATAACATTGTTATTGGGACCATAGCCGTTGGGAACTCGGGAATGATGTCGTGGAAAATGTAGACTGCCCCGGCATCTGTGTAACTATTTGTTGTATCGTTCTCGTGCGGTGCGCCAGCGGCAATATCGCCGTAGGAATCGCCCTCGATATCTGTCAAGAACGCAACGGACCAGCCAAGGTGTGCGTCGGCCTGGGTGCCGTATCGAGTCTCGTTGGCACTAGCTGCGGTTGTATTACTTATTGTTGCACCGAAGAATGTGTAGGTGGCGCCGCATTCATTGTTAATTCCATCGTCCGCATATGGCGCACCCACGGTCACATCCGGTGTTCCGTCCTTGTCTATGTCGCCGCAGCCACCACGAACCGAGAAACCGAAACGATCGCCGGCTGCCGCACCGGTAAGCGTTATATCTGAGTTGGCATCCATGGTGCTGCCGCCGTAATAGATGTATACCCCTCCAGCATTGCTGGTTAATCCGGGCGCTCCTACTATTACATCGTCGTACGAACCGTCCTGGTTCAGGTCCGATGCACTGCCAACCGACCAGCCGAAGTTTGAACCACCGGTGCCGGTTAATGTTACATTGGCGTTTGCAGCTGAAATAGAACTATCCATAGAAGCATTGCCGCAAAAGATATAGGCCTTATCGGCGCCAGGGGCGCCTACTATCACATCATCGAAACCAGTATTGTTTACATCGCCAGCGTTTGAAACCGAAGAGCCGAATAGGTCGTTACCCGCATCTCCGGTCAGTGTAACATCTGCCGAACTTGCCAGGGTTGGTATGGACCCGTCGCCATTGAATATGTAAGCTCTTCCCAGGTTTAGCTCCTCTTCGCCGTTGTACGTGATGAAGTCATCGGTCATGGATAGATATTGCGCAGCTATGTAATCGGCACTTCTGGCTTTGTTACCTGAAATCCTGAATTCATCAATAAATCCATTTAGCCATGTGTCTGTCCAGCCACCAAATTCGTCTATTGTCAGAGATCCTCCGGCATAATTTATCGCAGTTGCATAATTACCAACAGTTCCGCCCAAAACGCCATTCACATATATCTTGACCTCATCTATTCCCCCGGCATCTTTATCATAGGTTCCGACGACATAATTCCAATTTGCAGGCGTTATTGATGATGATGCAAAATTGCCATCATAGGAATTTACATAAAATTGAATAGTTGATCCACTATTGAAAAACATGCCGTATCCATCATCCCAATTACCATCACTGGCAAAGCCACCCACAGCCTCATATTGCAATGTAGCATCACTACTTTTTACCCAGGCTGAAACGGTTATAGCATCGGTCGGCTGTAAAGTTGTATCTGACCCACAATTGATATCATCAGTATTCGTATCAAATTGATCGGCACCATCGATGACACCACTGGCATCCTGCACTGCCCCATTGTTTGTCCCGACATTTCCATTGCTTGTTGAATCATAATGCGTTCCAGATGTTTCATTCAGGTGCTGCACCATCATAAAATTATCATCCCATACACCATTGACATCCTCTCCGGAGCTTGCTCCTGAATTGTTGTAATACATCCAAATATGATCTGTTGATGAACTACCAATTATACTTGTGACATTCACCCAGATATAACTATTTCCAGATGTATCCCAATCTTCAATTTCATAATTTAACTCGGTGGAACCATCGGCATCTATGAACCGCAGGTCAGAGGCGTTCGAGAGGGCCTTGGAGTAATCGAAATTCGACGAGCTCAAGTTCACAAGAACCGGGAAATTGAGCAGGTTTTCAGTTTGTCCACTGTTATCAAAGATAAGTTTCTTGCGATATGACCAGGAATTATCCCACCAGGCACCTGCTCCACTACCGTAATTGGGCGCTCCAACGATGATATCGTTGTAATTACTGTTATCAAAATCTCCTGCCCCGGAGACCGAGGTTCCGAACAGATCGCCCAAACTCTCGCCGATGATGGTCACATTCGCCTCCGAGGCATTGTAACTACTGTTCCAGGAGGACCCTCCGTAGAATATGTAAACCCTGCCGGTGTTGTTAGCGTCCGGTGCGCCTATTATTATATCGTCAATACCGTCGCCGGAAACATCACCAAGATCACTGACATCCCAACCGAAATGATCGTTGCCATAGGCGCCGTAGATCGTGACATTTGCATTGGCCGGCTTGATGTCGGCCGACGTTATCCCCGTAAACCCGAAGAATATGTACGCCGCACCTTGGTCCGTGTTCACTAATTCACTGCTATATGTTGTGAAACTATTATTCATAGATAGAAATTGTGCTTTGATCCAATCAGCGCTGCGTGCGGTTTTCGAGATACGCACCTCGTCGATGCTGCCGTTAAAATATTCTCCAAGTATCAGATGACTGCTGTTGAGCGCTATTGTATCTGATAATGTATCCGAGGCCACTAAGGTCCCATTGATATATATATTGATAGTTGACTTATCATAAGTTAAAACAACATATTGCCACCCTGATGAATGTGATGTGTTGAAACTCTTATTATTGATCGAACCGATTATGCCTTGTGTTGTGGGTGAAATGCCGTAACAACTTCCTTTTTTCACGATGGAATACGGGTACTCCAGGTAGCGGGTATTACGTATGTTCTCACCGAACATGTTCCATGTGACATTTGACTTATAATTTGTTCCAATCACATGTAATTTATCGTCCTTACTGCCAATTATGATCTCCAAATAGTCGTCGTCATCCACATCAGCTATTACCGGGGAAGCTGTATCAAATTCACCGCCGGTAGCATAGGTGCTTTCCGATGTTAATGCGGAACCTGAATGACTAAGAACATATACAAGAAGGCCGCAGGGGATCACGATCTCCAGCGAGCCGTCATTATCAGTATCCGCTAATGCGGGTGATGATTTTATCTGTGGATCAGCTGGCACATCATAGGTCGCCTCAACTGACAAAACCGAGCCTGAATGATTGAAAACGTAAACATTTGTATCAATTCCGCCGATCACGATCTCCAGCTGGCCGTCACCGTCAAGATCGCCTATCGCTGGAGATGTCTTTATATCTCCACTTGTAGTATAGCTATCCTCCACCGATAAAGCTGACCCAGAATGATTGTACACATACACCTTATCGTCCTTGTTGCCGATCACGATCTCCAGCTCACCGTCGGCGTCCACATCTGCGATGGCCGCGCATGATTTTTCGAATTTATCTCCAGCTGTATTGTCGCTGTCTTCCAATGTTATTGCTGAACCTGAATGATTGAGCACAGAAAGCACCCCGCCCACAGCGCCAGCACCGCCGATCACGATCTCCAGCTCGCCGTCGGCGTCAACATCAGCGATGGCCGCCGCGGCCTTGATCTCACCAGCGGTACTGTATTGTGCCTCCAATTCCAGATCCGAATCCGTGTGATTGTATACATAAACATCAGTATCCTTGTTGCCGATCACGATCTCAAG